>NZ_JBQHTS010000013.1:0-58977 GCF_052065595.1 Collinsella sp. HCP28S3_E12 | reverse complement strand
GTTCCGTTAGCGCAGTTGGTGAAAGTACGTTAGCGGGGTCGGCGAAAGCGCGTTAGCGCATTCGGCGAGATGCGTTTGCGAAAGTGGTCAATTTTAGATTAGCGCTAACAGGAGGTAACATGGGGCATGGGAAGCCTCCTCCCCGCAGGTGCGGTAAGGGCTACCGCACGGGCCGATACTCAAAGCCCATTGTGGCATCCCGAGCCCGCGAAAAGAAGCTGCGCCGCGGGGGAGGCGACCCAAATGGCTTTCTCATATCGTCTTAGTAGGCCGAGTAGGCGCATTTTATTGCAGGGGGCTTGCTTTATGGGCCATTCACTCGTCAAATTGAGCCGCCTACGCTTTTGCGACGTAGGGGGTTGAACGGAGCCGCTAATATGGACCTACTGTTACGACGTGCGCTGCGCGGGAAACGCAGCGCCGCTTGTTTGGAGGAATGTCATGAAAAAGAAGCTGCTGCTTGCGCCCCTGATGGCTGCCCTGGTCGCGTGCGTGGTTTTGCTTTCCGGCTGCGGAGGGCCTTCGGTGGAGGAGCTCATCACCGACGACCTTACGAGTCAGTTTGACGAGATCAAGAACGGCGGCGATGATTTCCTCTCCGGCCTGGAAGAGGCTTCGGGCGACGAGTTTGAGCAGCTGGGCATCGATCCCGAGGAGTATGCCAAGAGCTATCTCGAGGGTTTTGATTACAAGATCGGTGATGTGACGGTCGATGAGGACAAGGGCACCGCGACCGCCGAGGTCACCATCACCTGCAAGTCCATGAACAAGATCGTCGAAGATTTCGCCACCCAGTATCAGGAGAAGATCGCCGCACTCGATACGATGCCTTCCGAGGACGAGCTGTACAAGATGGCCGGCCAGGTGATGGTCGACGTGACCAAGGCCGCTAAGACCAAGGACACCAAGGTCACCTTTAAGTATTCCGCCAACGAGGATAACGAGTGGTCTGCCGACGATTCCGCAACCACCGAGATGATGAATGCGATGATGAACTAGTTCGTTGCGGCGTTTTACCAAACGCCGCAACTGCTCGACGCTGCGTGGGCACCAGAGCGACAACTTGTCATTCAAAGAGGACGGCATGACCAGAAGGTCTATGCCGTCCTCTTTTCATGCCAATTTGTTCGCTCTGGTGCCCGCTCGCTACTCGCCCAGCACCAGCGCCGCGAGCTCTGCCTGGCTGTCCACCACGTAGTCGGCGCCGGCGGCTTCCAGCTCTGCGCGGCCGCGGAAGCCCCAGCTGACGCCTGCGCTCTTAAGACCGGCGTTGTGGCCGGTCAGGATATCGACATTGGAATCGCCTACGTAGAGCGTGGTCGCCGGGTCGGCGCCCAGCTCTTCCATCACATGCAGCGTGACGGGTGCCTCGGGCTTAGGCGGAAACGCATCGACACGGCCCTGTACCAGCGCAAAGCGCTCGGAACCAAAATACTTCTCGATAAGCGGGGCCGCCGAGACGTGGTCCTTGTTAGTGAGCACGGCAAGCTGCACACCCGCGGCACGCAAGCGGTCGAGCATCTCGATCGTGCCGGCATAGGGGGCGGTGTGGTCCTCCTTGTGCTCGCCGTAATAAGCCCTAAACTCGGCAAGCGTCTGCTCAAACATACGGCCGTCGCCCGCGTACTCGGCGGGCATAAAGCGCTCAACCAGCTTGAGCATACCGTTTCCCACCTTGTAGCGGTACTCGTCAACGGCAAACGTGGGCCAGCCGTGCGCCTCGCAGGTATGGTTGCCGGCGGCTGCCAGGTCCTCGAGCGTGTTGAGGATGGTGCCGTCCAGATCAAAGATCACATGGGAAAAAGCTGCTGCCATGAAAGCTCCCGTCGTTGGGTTTCAAAACGCACCCCATAATACTGGGCTTACGCGTTGGGTGTGCTTGGAATCTGAACATCTCCAGGGATATCAGGTGACATCGCGCCACTCATGAGATTCCGCCCTAGCAAATTCTCGGCAGCTGCTCTCCCACGAGCATGTCGAGGATGCGGGTAGAGCCCCAGCCGGTGCGCACGCGCACGGCGGGACGGGAGCCCTCGGCAAGTGGCAGCACGCGACCGATGATGGCGGCATTCTCGCCGTAGCGGGCGACGCGCATGGCGGCTAGAGCCGCATCGCCTTGCTCGGCCGGCACCACGGCGACCATCTTGCCCTCGTTTGCTACCTGCAGCACATCGTAGCCGAGCATCTCACATGCCGCCTGCACGTCGGGGCGCACGGGCACGGCATCCTCGTCGATCTCCATGGCAACACCGCTGGCCTGGGCAAACTCGTTGAGTGTGGATGCCAGGCCGCCGCGCGTGGGGTCGCGAAAGCAACGCGTGCCGGGCGCTGCGGCCAAAACGTCGGCAATCAGGTGGTTGAGCGGCGCGGCATCGCTTTCGATCGTGCTCGAAAACGCCAGGCCCTCGCGCTGGCTCATGATGGCGATGCCGTGGTCGCCGAGTGTGCCCGACACCAGGATGACATCGCCAGGCTGGCAGTTTGCACCGCTGAGCGCCACATCCGCAGGCACTTCGCCCACGCCGGCGGTATTGATGTAGACGCCGTCGGCCCCGCCGCGCTCAACAACTTTGGTGTCGCCGGTGATGATCGCTACGCCCGCCTCGCGCGCCGTCTCGGCCATGGTCTGCACAATCTGGCGGAGCTTATCCATGGGATAGCCCTCTTCGAGGATAAAACCGCACGATAGGTAGCGCACGTTGGCGCCCGAGGTCGCGACATCGTTGACGGTTCCGCACACGGCGAGACGGCCGATGTTGCCACCGGGGAAGAACTGCGGCGAGACTACAAAGCTGTCGGTCGACATGGCGATGCGCCCGCTCGCGGGCAGCGCGGCGACGCCGGCGTCGTTGCCTTCGAGCAACTCGGGCGTCCCAAAGGCATCCAAAAAGACCTCATCGATGATGCGTTTCATCATCTGACCGCCGGAGCCATGGCCCAAAAGGACGGTGCTATCGGTGATGCTATGGGACATATCCAAAACTCCAATCGTGGGTGGAATTATATGGGTGAGGCGCAGCGTCGACCAGTCCGCCTCTCGTTAGAACGGCGGAACCTAATAGTCGCGGTAGCGGTAGTACGCCGCGCAGCTGCCTTCGGAGCTCACCATGCAGGGGCCGACGGGATGCTCGGGCGTGCAGGTGCGGCCAAAGAGCGGGCAGCCGCTCGGCGTAATGGCCCCGCGCAGCACGTCGCCGCAGCGGCACCCACGCGGCTCGACCGTCGCCTCAACGGGCACGTCAAAGCGGGTACGGGCATCAAAGCGCGAGAACTCAGGGCGGATGGAAAGGCCCGAGTTGGCAATCGGCCCCAGCCCGCGCCATGTGGTGTCGCATGGCTCAAACACCTGCTCGACCAACTGTCGCGCCACGGGGTTGCCGTCTGCGTTGACGCCGCGACGGTAGGCGTTGTCGATCGTGGGCCTGCCCTCGACAGCCATCTGGACCAGCATGCAGATGCCTTGTAGGATATCGACCGGTTCAAATCCCGTGACCACGCCCGGGGTATCGAACTCGTCGACCAAAAAGCTAAAGGGCGCCAAGCCCGTGATGGTGGCGACGTGGCCCGGCAGGATAAAGCCGTCGATGGCGGTCTCGGGATCGTTGGCGATGGCGCGCAACGCCGGCGGCGTGGTCTTGTGGGCGCAATAGACCGAAAAGTTCAAAAGCCCGCGCGTCTCGGCCTCCAAGATGGCAGCGGCGATGGTGGGCGTCGTAGTCTCAAAGCCCACACCCATAAAAATGACCGGACGATCGGGATTTTGCTCGGCAATGTCGAGTGCGTCGAGCGGGGAGTAGACGATGCGGATATCGCGCCCTGCCGCCTTTTGCGCTGCGAGCGAGGTGGACGATCCGGGCACGCGCATCATGTCGCCAAAGGTGGTGATGATGGCGCCGTCTATGTTGGCGAGCGCGATCGCGTGGTCGATGTCACGGTTGGCGGTAACGCAGACGGGGCAGCCCGGGCCGCTCAGCAGCTTGAGCCCAGCCGGCATAATGGAGCGAAAGCCATAGCGGCCGATGCTCACGGTGTGCGTGCCGCAGACTTCCATAAGGTTGATGGTACGGTCGCCGACAAGACCGCGAATGCGTTCGATGAGCTCGCGAGCCAGCTTGGGGTCGCGAAATGCCGAAAAGTCGATACCGGAGCGCACCGGCTGTCCGGCCGCCACTAGTATGCCTCGGCCGGGTTGCTGGCCAGTTGGTCTTCTTCGGCCAGTTCGGTCATGGCGTTAACGAGCTCGAGCGTTTCTTGCGCTTCCTGCTCGTCGACGATTTGGATGCCAAAGCCGGCGTGCACGAGAATATAGTCGCCAACCTGCGCCGTCGGCACGAGTCGCAGCGACACGGGGCGCTCGATGCCCATCATGTCGACGGTAGCCTTGAGGCCATCGTCGCGTTTGACTACTTTACCGGGGACGGCAAGGCACATATTGTTCCCCTTTTATACGTTTTGCGCTGGATAGGCGCTCGATAATCCATCAGTTGATGGTAGCGCTCGCGGGGTTCGCGGGCAAACGCGTTACGCCTGTGAGACGGCTGGGCACAGCGGTGTGCGAGAGCGAGCTACTGCGATGCGATCTGCGCAAGACGAGCGCTTGCGACCGCCGCCTGACCGTAGGCGATGCAGCCGTCATTGACGGGCACGGTATGGGGGATAAGGACAGTAAGACCTGCGCTTTTGAGCTCGCGGGTGAGGAGCTGGAGCAGAAGTCGGTTCATGAACACGCCGCCCGAGAGCGCAACGGTATCGAGGCCTTCACGGGTGCAGATCTCGCTGGCGATGCGTGCCGAGGAGCGCGCGACGGCGACATGGAAGTCGAGTGCGAGCCTGTCGGCGGGCACACTGGCTCTGGTTCCCTCCAAAAGCGCCGCAAAAAGTGAGCTGGGGCCCAGGACGAGAGACCTGCTCGAGGTTGCTTGGACAGTTAGTTCAGATTTGTACTTTTTAGAGTGGTAATGGGTGGTATAAATCGTCTGCGAGGGCCCCGAATGGGTTGATTTGGGGTATCCGGCGGGCGTATTAACCGCAAATGAGGTGCCTGGAGAGCCCTCTTCGGGGTAATCTGAGCCAAAACCGTTGGTTAAAGGGTCTGTTTTTAATACAAATCTGAACAAACTGTCCAGTCGCAATGGGTCAGATGCGGAACAGCCGTCTTTATCGCCGGGAACATGGGTAATTTTGCTGCCGAGCGCGCGCCAGGCGGCGGCTTCGAGTTCGATGGCGGGCTCGCCTTCGTAGGTTGCCTGCCCGCAAATGCCCAAAACTGCAGCGGCGGCGTCAAAGAGACGCCCCATACTGCTCGTGCGTGGGCTGTTGATGTTCCGCTCGATCATCGTTGCCGTCACGCTGCGTGTTTGCTCGTCTAGGCCGTCCAAGAGCCGCTCGGCCCCCGGATGTTCAAGCAGGCCGAGCTCGCTGAGCAGGGCAAAGGCGTTGCGGCGGGCGTCGCGCACGGAGGCCGCCCTGCCGGGGAGCGTCCAGGTGCGCAAATGCGCGGCGCGCTCAAAGCCGCCAAGGCTGGCAACAAGAAACTCGCCGCCCCAAATGGTCCCATCGGTGCCGGCGCCGGTGCCGTCAAAGGCGATGCCAAGGACGCGCGCGTCGGTTGTAAGCTGGCCCGCGGCAATCGCCTCGGCCATTACGCTTGCGATGTGCGCATGATGGTGCTGCACCTCGACGAGCGGCAGATTGCATTTTCGCGCCTGCTCGCGCGCCCACTGGCTCGATAGATAGCTGGGGTGTAGATCGCAGACCAAGGCGGCGGGCGCCAAGTCAAAGAGATCTTCCAAGCGCGTGCGCGCGGCGTTCCAGGCATCGAAGGTCCCGCCGTTTTCAACATCGCCGATATGCTGCGACATAAAACAGGTTGCCTCGCCGTTCGTCCCTTCACGCGTGAGCGCAATCGTGGCCTTTTGTTGTGGCCCGCAGGCGAGCACGCAGGACGGAGCGCCGTCGAGCGCCGGCAACGGCAGCGGCTGGGGTGCATATCCGCGAGCGCGGCGAACGGGCATGGCGACCCCACCGACCACGCGCACCACGGAATCATCGTAGCGCGAGAGAATCGCACGGTCGTTGCCAAGCAGCGCGTCAGCGATGCCGGCGGCAACAAGGTGCTCCCATGCAAGGTTGTCATCGGTCTCGATAGGTTCCTCGCTCAGGTTTCCGCTGGTCATGACGAGCGCGTGCATACCGCGGGCTTCTGCCGCGGCAAGCAACAGATGCTGAAGCGGTGTATAGGGGAGCATAACGCCAAGCTCAGGAAGGTTGCGCGCGACGGACGGTGCGAGCGCGTTGGGGGAGCCGCCACTCTCGCAAACGGCACGTTGGCGCAGCAGCACGATGGGGCGAATGCTGCCGGCCAGCAGGCCGCGCTCAACGTCGTTTACATGGCACAGGCGTTCAGTATCGGCAAGGCCGCGCACCATAACGGCAAGCGGTTTGTTGCTGCGGCGTTTGCGGCGGCGAAGCTCGACCACCGCCTGCTCGTTGGAGGCGTCGCATGCCAAGTGGAATCCGCCCAGGCCCTTGATAGCAACAATACCGCCGCTGGCCAGCAGCTCGACGCAGCGGTCGATAATAGCGTCGCTGGTCTTGCGCGTGGTGCCGACGGTCAGCGACGCGGCGGCTTCGCCGGCCTCGCGCCACGTAATGTGCGGCCCGCAATCAAAGCAGGCATCGGGCTGCGCGTGAAACCGCCGGTCAAGCGGGTCGCCATACTCTGCGGCACAGGTGGGGCACATGGGAAAGCAATCCATCGAGGTGGCCGCTCGGTCATAGGGCAGCGACCGGATGATGGTAAAGCGCGGTCCGCAGTTGGTGCAGTTGATAAAGGGATAGTGAAAGCGTCGGTCGGCGGGGTCGAACAGCTCGTGCAGGCAGTCGTCGCACGTGGCGATGTCGGGCGAGACGAGCGTCGTGTGGGCGGTTTGATCCTGCGATGCCACAATGCGAAAGCCCCGCTCGTTG
The DNA here is from genome assembly GCF_052065595.1 of Collinsella sp. HCP28S3_E12. NCBI lineage: Bacteria > Bacillati > Actinomycetota > Coriobacteriia > Coriobacteriales > Coriobacteriaceae > Collinsella > Collinsella sp. HCP28S3_E12. Next base: position 52,008 of record NZ_JBQHTS010000013.1, on the reverse strand, counting down.
GCGGCGTCCCAGTCGCCGGGCGCTAGGTCCATAACCTCGACATGCTCCACACGAGCCGCCGCGGGCGCATGCTCGGAAAGCGCGGCGACAAATTCGTCGAGCGCCTCGCTTAGGGCGTGCGCCTCGATATGCACGCCATCGCCCGCGTTAAGCACCCAGCCGCAAATACCGTGCGCCATGGCCTCGCGATACACAAATGGCCGCATGCCAACGCCCTGCACAATGCCCGTTACATGGATATGCGCATGTCGCATGCGACCCTCCTTCATCGAGACCTGCCAAAAAGGGACAGGTTTATTTTGGTAGGTAAAACGTTAAACCTGCCAAAACAAACCTGTCCCTTCTTGGCAGGTGCGCCGCGCAAAGACCCGCTACAGCCCCAGGCTCTGCTCGGTGGCGGCGCAGGTGAGCTCGCCGTGCTTAACGCCGCGCAGGCCCAGCAGACGGTCAGCCAGCTCGTAGACACGCTCGCCGCGACCCTTGAGCGCCAGAATCTCCAAGCAGTTGTGGTGGTCCAGATGCACGTGCATGGTCGAGACAATCTCGTCGGTGTAGTCGTGCTGCACCTCGTCCAGACGGCGCGTCAGATCGCCGGTATGGTGGTCATAGATCATGGTGAGCGACCCGATGACCTGCTCGTCGGGCGTTCGCATCTGCTCCTTGGCAATGGAGGCGCGAATCAGGTCGCGCACGGCCTCGGAGCGGTTGGCAACGTCGCCGCGGCGCGCGATTTGCTCGTCAAAGCGGCGCAACAGGTCGTCGGGCGCGGTGACCGAAAAACGGACCAGCTCGGAGGCGGAGCTGCTGAGGCGGCAGCCCACGTCGCCGGTCGGCCCGTGCGGATGCTCGTGCTCGCAGGCGTGCTCGTGCTCGGCCACGCTACACCAGCTTTACGGAGCCGACGGAGTTATGGTCGGCCTCGATGGCCTCCTCGTAGCCCTCGAGCGCATCGTGCGCCTCGTGGAGCGCCGCCATGGCGGCCTCGAGCTTCGCGCCAATGCGCTCCATGTCAAAGTTCTCGGTCGCATGCAGCAGCTGATGGCTCCACTCGTGGGCGAGCTCAATGGTGTCGTCGACCTGCTTGACGCTCATAGCAAGCTGGCTCATGTTCATTCCGACGTCATGCATGGGAATCTCCTTTTGTACGGGTCTAATCAGTGGTTCAGATTCTACTACGCCCGCTTTACGCATCGCCGCATAAGAAAACGGGTGCGAGTCCGTCTGACCCGCACCCGTTCACTGGGGGCTGTTTGTGATTACCATACTATCCGTGGTCGCGGGCGCAACACCCGGCTCTCCGGCGAGCGGCACAAAACCACTCATGGACGGCAACACATGACCGGCGTATTACAGGTGCTTCTCAAGCAGCGCCTGCAGCCTGGCCTTGGGCAGCGCACCGACGGAGCGGTCGATTTCCTCGCCGTTCTTAAAGACAACCAGCGTGGGGATGCTCATAACGCCAAACTTCATGGCCAGGTCCTGATTGTCGTCGACGTTGCATTTGGCGACGGTAATCTTGCCGGCCAGCTCGTCGGCCATTTCGTCAACAATGGGCGAGAGCGAACGGCAGGGACCGCACCACGGTGCCCAAAAATCAACCAGCACGGGAAGGCTGCCGTTAACGACGGAATCGAAATTCTCGGGGGTAATCTGCTTAATGTCAGCCATAGTGACCTCCATAATGCGACGCGGCTCTGCCGCGTAAGACTCAGTACGACTGTGCTTATACCCAACGGCCCGCAATGCAACCACTCGCGGGCGGCTCTTTTATATAATGGTGGGCATGCAAACGATTGGAGAGCGCATGCCCACGTCACAAAGCCAGAAAAAAGAAGCCATCGCCCAGGCGACCGAGCAGGAGCTCGCATCGCTCGCGGGCCGCGGCGTGCGTATCGCGGGTAACGCGTGCTCGCCAATTGTGCTGGTAAAAGGTGATTTAGACGATGCCGAGCGTGCAGGCGGCGAGTTGGCTGCCGGTCCAGACGGCGCCGCGTTGCGTAAGGCGCTCGGCGCCATCGGTTACGCCCCCGAGGATTTCTGCGTGCTGGCAAGTGTTGCCGGCGCGGGCGACGGGGCGGTTGCGATAGGCGAGGACCTGCCGTGCGAGCTGTTCCGCGAGGCGCTCGAGGCCTTGGACCCCGAGGCAGTCCTGCTGCTGGACGATCGCGCGGCCGATACCATGCGCGAGACCTACGCAGACATGCTCGTGGCGATCGACGACTTTGATACCGCCATGCTCAAGCCCGGCTTGGTCGCCCACGTGCAGGGTCGTCGCGTACTCGCGCTCGACGGCTTTGAGGCCGCGCTGACCGACAAGGCCGCCAAGCAGCGCATGTGGGCCTACATCAAGCAGCTGACCCCGGCCGCCGCGCCGCTGTAGCGGACTGGCGCCAGCAAGGCGGTCCTGATGGGTCGAGCGCGGCGCCGACTTGTCGCGCCCTTACATCACTGCGCGAAGCTCAAACCGATCGCCGTGAATGCGAAACTGGCAGTTGCCGTTCATGCGCTCGACGGCAAGCTTAATGCTCCTGGTTCCAAAGCCGTGTCCGGTGTGCTCGGCCACGGGCATGCCGTCGACCATGCGCGGCGGGCGCCCAAACGTGTTGGAGACCAAAAGTAGCAGTTGTCCGTCCTCGCAACGCAGGTCCAGATCGACAAATCGCTTGCCCTGGGGAGCGGCGCTTGCGGCGACGATGGCGTTGTCCAGGGCGTTTGAGAGTACGCTAAACAGATCGACGTCGGCTACATGGACGCTCTCGGGCACGGCGGCGCGCAAATCGGCGCTGATGCCGTTTCGGTTGATATCGGAGCTAAATGACGAAAGCACGATATTGACCGTGTCGTTGGCGCAGTAGCGGCGCACAGCGGTGCGGTCGTTTGTCTCGCAGAGCTCGTCGATGCGCTCGAGCGCCTCGTCGATGTGGCCCTCCTCGATCAAAGCCGCAAGGCCGCGCAGGAAGTGCCGCATGTCGTGGCGGAGAACCGAAAGCTCACGTCCAGATTGGCGCCAGGCCTCGAGCTCCTTGATGGCTGCGCTGTCGCGGGTCGCGAGCATCCAGCGCTCGCGCTCGGCGATTTCCTTTGCCTCGTATTCGCGCATATACACAGTAAGAAACATGAGGTAGAACGCGCAAAGCGCAAACGCCAAAAACTCAACCGTCACCACGGAGCCCGAGTGGAAGAGCGTGGTGTAGACGTTGGTGGCGTAGTCAAAGATGTAATAGACGAGCGGCAGGATGAGCAGAATCTCGAGTTCGGTGGGGGTTTTAACCGCCAGGCGCGGACCGATGTCGCTGGCCCAATGCAGCAGGATTGCAAAGACGACGGCCGTGGTGATAATGCGTGCCGCGTAGTACGCGATTTGCGAGTCGGTGGCGGCGAGCGCGGCGATGCCCATCCAGTTGCTGAACTGGCAGCTCAGATAAGCACTGGTGACGCCCAGCATAACGAGCAGCGGGTTCAGGCGATAGCGCGCGCACAGGTAGATGACGAGCGGCAGATGCACGACGAGCGGATATACCTGACGGGCGAAAAGCTCGCCGCCGACGGCATTGGCGAGGCCGAATGCGCATCCGGTTACGGCGCCGACCATCACCAGCTCAAGCGCATGACGCCGGTTGATCTCGATACCGCAGAGCGCCGCCGAGGCAAAAACGCCAAAAAGCAGGGTCGTTGCGTGGTGGATTGCCCAAAGTGCCATCTCGGCCGCGGGGAGCATTAGCGCCTCCCGCTCTCGAACCGTGCCGCAAAGTAGGCATCCTGGAAACCCTGCTTGCAACTGCGCGCCAGCGGGATGCAAGCGCCCGAGCGCATGACGATATCCGTGCGGTTGAAGTGGTCGATATTGCGCAGGTTGACCTGGTAGCTACGGTGACATTTAAAGAAGTTCGCGTTTTTGGCCAGCTGGTCCTCGATGTTGCGGAACGGCTCGAGCGCCTCGATATCGCGCCCGTCGCGCAGGTGGAATACCACGTGCTTGTTGCGGGCCTCGGCGTATTCGATATCGGACAGGCGCAGAGCATGGTATCCAAAGGACGTTTTGGTCACGAGCTCATCGGTCGCGTCAGGTCGCATGCTCGAAAGCTCGTCGAGCAGTTGCGCCAGGCGTTCGTACGCTACAGGCTTGAGTAGGTAGTCGAAGGCGCGGACCTCATAGGACTCCAGCGCGAACTCGGGCGATGAGGTGAGGAACACCAGACGCACGGCTGTATCGGATTGGCGCAACTCCCGCGCGGTGTCCATGCCGTTGACGAGCGGCATGATCATGTCGAGCAGAATGATGTCGGCGCGCGATGCGGCATGGCGGGCCAGCAGGTCCTCGCCGCGCGTGACGAGTGCAACGTCGACCGCCGTGCCCGTCTCGGTCGACCAGCGGTCGATCATCCGGTGCAGTCTATCTAGAAAAGCGACGTCGTCGTCGCAGGCGATGATCTTGAGCATTCGGGCCCCCTTAGTAGTTCGATTTTGCCACATTGGGTGCGCGCCGCCCGCGGAGGAACACCCCGTTTGCGCCCCACGGTGCGCAACTCGCGCTGAGCGGCAGGGCGTCAGTTTTGACGGCCGCACAATACTCCATGGATACACATGTCAATCGATGCCGGCGGTCGGACGGGGAGTCAGGCCGCCCGCCGGCGCCAAGCGATAGCGAACATTGCGAAAGCATAGGGGTAAGGGGAGCCGTGATGAGGGAGAAGAAGATGGGGATGCGCAGACTTGCTGCTTGCGTGCTGGCTGCAGCGCTGGCGCTTGGGGGTGCGGCGACGACGCTCGCCACACCTACGGTAGCCGAGGCGTATCCGCAGGGCGCGATCAAACCGAAACACCTGAAAAGCGAGCTTTCGTATGGCGAAAGTGATGTAATCCAACTTTCCGGCGGCAAAGACTATCGGTTTGCCGGCACGGTTGATATCGACCACTATGAGGTCGAGGGCGGCACCAAGGAGAATCCGACCCGCCTATATTTCACCGACAGCTCGTCTCTGGGCGGTCCGCTGACCGTCGAGCGTGACCTTACATATTCGCAACACCCGCTCTTTGTGCTCAAGGGCGGTTATGTCGAGTTCATCGGTGATTCGGGTGTCTCGACCGAGGTACGCTGCGATGGAAAAACGTTTTTGAGCGATAGCAATGATTACGAAGCGCGTGGAGGTGTCGATAAACCGAATACGGGCAAGAGCCTCAACCTTTCCGTGGAAAACCTCAAGCTTGTTTCAAGGACCGAGAACAAAGATACCGATCGGGCAATCACGCTCTATGGAACCATGGGTGCGGGGGAGACGGCCAGCTTCACGAACGTGAGTGTCAGCGGTTGGAAATGCTGCAAGAACAACGCATTCAAGGTTGACCAGGGTAATGAAATTTACGAAGCCTCGCCGGCGCCTGTAACTATCAGAGGCAGCCAGGTCGCGGTGGATGCAACGTTTGTCAACTGCACGTTTGAGAATAATAGTGATGACTGCGTCGGCGCCTTGAGCGTGGTCGGGCGGTCGAAGACTCCAAAAGTTACGTTGAACGGCTGCACGTTCGAAAACAACAGTCAGGGAATGATTGCATGCGACGAGATGAAGGTTGAGAGCGGTCATGTGCATGCGGGCAATATTGGCGTCAAAAATGCCATAGTCGCCCTGAATAACTGCAGTATCCGTTCAACAAATAACACGTCATGGAATGGACCCTGCTCTTATATGTTCAATGTGTGGGGTATTCAATATCAGATGCACATGACGAGTGCCATTGCGGTGGCAAAGGATGCGTCGTGCACCATAAACGGTACGGTTATCGACGATTCGTTCGTGTTCCCCTCTGATTATTTCAACGGTCGCGACATAAGAGGTCAGGACTCGCAGCGCTGCGCGGTTTACGCCCTTGGTTCTGTGACGCTCGCCGGCAACACGAAGGTCACTACGGCCAAGGCGAAGGGCGTCGATGCGTCCGATGTCGGTAGCTACGGCAAGGTTCACGTCGATAAGTCTTTTACGGGCGAAGCCGTCCTGTCTATCGACGATACCAAGTTCGATCCCGAGTCCAATAAGCAGTATTACTACTATGAGTATGTGGACCTTGGCACGAGCGGTCTTTCGCAGGAGGATCTCGCGAGCAGGCTCAAGCTCGCCAACGAAAACCTTGCATACGACGTTACCGATGGCAAGGTCAAGGTTATCCATCGCAAGCACGAGCACGAGTGGGCCTATTCCGCCAACAGGGATGGGTACAGCATCGCGGCTACGTGCAACGGACAGTATGAGGCCTCGCACTGTGTCTACTCCAGGGACGGCGAGACGATCTCGCTGATGTCGTCCAAGAGCGGCGACCTGAGCTTTACCTACAACGGCAAGCAGCGCGACGCCGTGCTTGCTACGACCAAGCCGTCTCAAAAGGACAACGCTGTAGCCCAGGGCAAGGTAAAGATTGTGAGCGCACGCTTTTATAGCGGCGTGGATGACGATAATCCCCAGGGCTTCGCGATGGAAGGGTCGGTGCCTCTGAATGCGGGTACCTATCGCGTGGTGGCGACGGTTGCCATCGAGGGGCAGAGCGATGTTACGCTCGAGCGCGTGTTCAAGATCAACCCCGCCTCGCTTGCGGAGAAGGACTCCAACCGCAAGGATCTTTGCAAGGTCGAAATCATTGGCTACGACAAGTTGAAGGATAACGTCAGGTTCAGCAACGGTGACGTGTTCAACGACGTTCCGTCTTATGAGTGGACGGGTGAGGAGATAAAGCCTCGCATTAAGGTGACGTATAAGCTTGGCGACGAATGGATTGAGCTTAAAGAGGGCGTCGATTTCGAGCGTTTCGCTTGGGACGAATCGGTTTCGGAGAAAGATCCCGGTGCGTATAGGAGCCAGGCTTGGGGTCTGGGAAACTTCACATACGGCAAGTTTTTCTACTGGAGCATCTACGGCACGCAGTTCGAGAATGTTCAGGCCAAGGGCTTTGACGGCACCTACGATGGCAAGGCTCACTCGCCGTCGGTGACGGTCGACAACGCCCCCGAGGGCATGAAGATCGAATATAGCGTCAATGGTGGCTCGCTGTACGAAGACCGAATCCCCTCCTATACCAACGCGTGCGCCGAGACAATTAAGTACCGTATTACCGCACCCGACTACGTGCCGGTGGAGGGCGAGCTTGAGATTAAGATCGCTCCCGCCGAACAGGCCGCTCCCAAGGACGTCAAGACGACGGCCGCGACCGGGCATGCCTTGGCGGACGGCAGCATCGACGGGATTGATAACACCTACGAATGGAAAGCCGAGGTTGCCAGCGACTATCAGCGGATTGCCGAAGGCGAGACGTCGGTTAAGGGCCTCGCCGCTGGCAAATACAGCGTTCGCCTTAAGGCCGACCGTAACCATAACGCCTCCGAGGCCCTGACGGTTGAGGTCAAGGACGGCCCTAAGAAGGCCGACGGTAGCGGTTGGAAGCACGACGACGCCGAACATTGGAATATCTGCACCTGTGGCAAGGAAGACGTTGGCCGCGCAAAGCATGACTTTGAGTGGGTCGTCGACCAGGCCGCTACGGCTGATAAGCCCGGTTCCAAGCATGAGCGCTGCAAGACGTGTGGCTACGAGCGCGAGTCTGTCGAGATCCCCGCCTTCGGCATCAAGGGCTACTCCGACGTGTACGACGGCGACTATCACACGGTTGATGCGACGAGTCTGCCCGAGGGCGCGACGGCCCAGTACAGCACCGACGGCAAGAACTGGTCCCTCGAGGCCCCCAAGATTAAGGACGTCGGCACGCTGACTGTGTCCTATGAGGTAACGATCGACGGCGTGAAGGCCGAGGGTAAGGTGACTCTCGAGGTCAAGCCGCGCGCGATCACGGTCACCGCCCAGGACGCCTCCAAGACCTACGGCGAGGCTGACCCCGTGTTTACGTGGGCGATCACATCCGGCGAGCTTGTCGAGGGCGAGAGCCTTCAGGGCATTGAGATTAAGCGCGAAGATGACGACAACGTGCGCGACGGCGGCTATGCTCTGCACCTGACGCAGGCCAAGGACGCTAACCCCAACTACAACATCACGTTTGTTGACGGCGTGTTCACCATCAACCAGCGCGTGCTCACTGTGAAGTGGGGTACCAGCGAGTTTGTTTACGATGGCAAGGAGCACTGCCCCGAGGCGACGCTCGGCAACGTCATCGGCAAGGATGACCTTGGCGCGACCGTCGAAGGCTCCCAGACCGAGGCCGGCGCTTCTTACACGGCGAACCTCACCGCACTGACGGGCAAGGCCGCGGGCAACTACGTGCTTCCGACTGAGGGCCTGACGTGCGACTTCTCCATCAAGAACGCCGCGCAGGGCGCGCCGGTGGTCCAGGTTGCGGCCGAGACCGTGAGCGGCAAGCGTGACGGCAAGATCACGGGCGTCGACGCGACGATGGAGTGGCGTGCCAAGGGTGCTGACAAGTATCAGGCGGTGGACGAGGGCACGGCCGAGCTTACGGGTCTTGCCGCCGGCACGTATGAGGTGCGCTACCAGGCCAAGGCCAACTACGACGCTTCTTCCGCCACCGAGGTTACCGTGGCGGCCGGCCCCAAGCTGGTCGTGACGCTGCCGAGCAATCAGGTGGGCTACGCGCTCACCTCGACGGCAACCGAGCTCGATTGGCACGGGACCGCAACACTCACCATGGGCATCGACAGCGCGTACTTTGCGGGCAAGGACTACACCGTCAAGGTCAACGGCACGTCCGTAAAGCTTTCCGCCAAGGGCACCTATGAGCTCAAGGACGTCGAGGGCGATGTGAACGTGACGGTCGAGGGCGTGCTTAAGCACGAGCCCGACGGCTCCGGCTGGGTACGCGATGCCAAGAACCACTGGCATAACTGCCGCTGCGGCGACATCATCGACAAGGCCGAGCATACCTTTAAGTGGGTTGTCGACAAACCGGCGACTACCGAGGCCAAGGGCAAGAAACACCAGGAGTGCACCGTCTGCGGCGAGAAGGGCGCAACCGAGGAAATCGCGATTCTGGTACCCGAGATCATCGACGGTAAGGGCCAGACGATGGTGGTTGACGCCGTCAAGGACCTGAGCTTCCGTTCGAGCGCACCGCTCGCGTTCTTCCAGAAGGTACTGGTCGACGATAAGGAGGTCGCGGCCGAGAACTACGTGCTCACCGAGGGCTCTACGATCGTGACGCTCAAGGCGAGCTTCCTGAATACGCTCGGCGTGGGCGAACACAGGCTGAGCGTGGTTTCGACCACGGGCACGGCCGAGACGACCTTTACCGTTGCCGAGGCTGCCAAGCCCGCTCCTGGCCAGACCACTACGACTACTACGACCACGACTTCCAAGCCTAAGAAGAGGGCTAGCAAGGAGGCGTTGCCTGAGTCCGGCGACAGCACTTATGTCGTTGCGGGTGCCGTACTCGCTGCCGGTGTGGCAGTCCTGCTGCTGGCGTGGGCCATCATGAAGCGCCGCGCTTAACCGCGCACCAGTTCCCAGCGGGTCCGGATCGAGCGATCCGGACCCGCTTTTATGCCCACCGCCTCTCGGACTAAGATAAAACGGGCCGCTCGAACCGTGTGGCGGATCCATTTTCGACTGTCCTCAGCTTGCCAGTTCGAAAATGGACCCGCCCCAAGATTGAATCCTTATTCCAACTTTACACCTGGCTTTACAGCTGTCTTGTCAGCTGTAAAGCCAGGTGTCATACTAAAGCCCCAAGATTCGCCAAAAGAGAGGGGCCTTGATGGCACAGAGCGCGAACATGGATGCATCGGAGCTTGCACGCGATATCGCGGCCGGCCTGGCATCGGCAACGACGGCAACGGAGCGCGCGGCACTGGTGCCCGCAGAGCTCGTCGAGGCCATTCATCAGCTAAAAACCCAACGTGACGCAGTGATCCTGGCGCACTATTATGTGGCGCCCGAGGTCCAGGCCGTTGCCGATTACGTCGGCGACAGCTTCTACCTGGCAAAGCTTGCCAAGAGCCTGCCGCAGCAGACTATCGTGCTGTGCGGCGTGGAGTTTATGGGCGAGAGCGCCAAGCTGCTCAACCCCACCAAGACCGTGCTGCTGCCCGAGCCGGGCGCGGACTGTCCCATGGCGCACATGGTCAAGCACGAGACGGTCGACGCGGCGCGCGCCGAATATGGCGACGACCTGGCCGTGGTGTGTTACGTCAACTCGACGGTCGAGATCAAGAGCTGGAGTGACGTGTGCGTTACCAGCTCTAACGCCGTCAAGATCGTCTCCGAGCTGCCGCAGCAGCACATCTTGTTCATTCCCGACCAGAACCTGGGCCGCTTTGTGGCCGAGCAGGTGCCCCAAAAGCACGTCATCCTCAACAACGGCTACTGCCCGCGCCATCACATCATCACCGTCGAGCAGATCGTCGACGCACAGGAGGCGCACCCCGACGCGCTCGTGCTGGCGCACCCCGAGTGCAAGGCCGACGTCCTGGCCGAGGCCGACTACATCGGCTCCACTGCCGGCATCATCAAGTATGCCGAGGAGTCGGACGCGAGCGAGTTTATCATCGTGACGGTCCGCGGCGTGCTCTACGAGCTCGAGCGGCGCTGCCAGGGCACCGGCAAGAAGTTCTACTTCCCCGCGGTGCAGCCCACCTGCGTCAACATGGATCTCATCACGCTCGAAAAGCTCGTGCGCTGCCTGGATACGGGCGAGGGCGAGGTGCAGATCGGCGTGTCGGATGAGGCCGCCGACCAGGCCAAGCTCACGCTCGACCGCATGCTCGAATACGCGGCGCGCTAGAACGATGTGACATGAGGGACCATCCCTTATGTCACATTACAAGGGAGAGGATTCCTGTGGAAACCAAACAATGCCCCGACATGGAGTGCGATGTCGTCATTGCCGGTTGCGGCGTGGCGGGCCTATACGCGGCCCTCAATCTGCCGACGAGCACGCGCGTGATCATGCTCTCCAAGGGTGCTGTCGACGAGTGCGATTCGATGCTCGCGCAGGGCGGTATCTGCGTGCTTCCCGAAGGCTCTGACTACGACGCCTTCTTTGAGGACACCATGCACGCCGGCCACTACGATAACCGCCGCGAGAGCGTCGACATCATGATCCGCTCGAGCCGCTCGGTCATCAACGACCTGCTGGCCATGGGCGTGGACTTTGAGCGCAAGGCCGACGGCAGCCTCGACTTTACCCGCGAGGGTGCGCACAGCCGCCCGCGCATCGCCTTCCATGCCGACATTACGGGCAAGGAAATCACGACCAAGCTCCTCCAGGCCGTTCGCAAGCTGGATAACGTGCAGATTTTGGAGCACGTGGCCATGACCGACATTCTGACGGGCGAGCGTGATGGCGCCACGGCGTGCATCGGCGTCGTCGCCGTTCCCGTGGACGAGGACAACTCGGTTCGCCCCGCCGACGAGCTGGCAAATGCCGCCGAGGGCGTGCATGCCGGCGAGCCGTTTAAGATCCATGCCCGCCACACGCTGTGGGCGACAGGCGGCATCGGCGGTGTGTACGACCACTCGACCAACTACCCGCAGCTCACGGGCGATGCCTGCTACATCGCCCAGGAGCATGGCATTAAGATGGAGCACCTGGACTACGTGCAGATTCACCCCACGGGACTGTTCTCGCCGCAGCCGGGCCGCACCTTCCTGATCAGCGAGAGCTGCCGCGGCGAGGGCGCGATTTTGCTCAACGCCGCCGGCGAGCGCTTTACCGATGAGCTTCAGCCGCGCGATGTGGTCGCTGCCGCTATTCGCGAGCAGATGAAGCAGGATGGTACCGAGCACGAGTGGCTGAGCTTTGCCCCCGTTGAGCGCGACGTCGTGACCGGACACTTTGCCAACATTCGCGCACGCTGCCTGGAGGACGGCCGCGACATCTTGGACGAGCCCATTCCCGTCACACCCACGCAGCACTACTTTATGGGCGGCGTGTGGGTCGACAAGGACGGCCGCACCTCGATGCCCGAGCTCTACGCCGCCGGCGAGACGGCCTGCAACGGCGTTCACGGCAAGAACCGCCTTGCATCAAACAGCCTGCTCGAGGCGCTGGTCTGGGGTCGTCGCGCCGCGTGGCACATGCGTACCGGCCAGTCGCTCGCCGTGGAGCAGGCGGGCGAGCCCGCGCTCGATGGCCGTCATCGCGCCCTGAGCGCCGACACCCTGGCAATCGATGATTTGGCCCGTGCCGCCGGCACGCAGGCCGTGGAGGAGTAGACCATGAACCCCATTACCATGAAGCTCGTCGTCGATGATCTGATTCTGCAGGCTCTGCGCGAGGACATTACGTTTGAGGACGTGAGCACGGCGAGCGTGTGCCCCACGGCGCGTCCCGCCACGGTGGAGCTCATCGCCAAGGCCGATGGCATCATCGCGGGCCTGGATGTGTTCGCTCGCACCTTTGAGCTGCTGGATTCGCAGAGCTCGGTGCTGTTTGATGTTGCCGATGGAGACGAGGTGCACGCCGGCGACCACGTGGGCCAGGTACGCGGCGATGCGCGCGTGCTGCTTTCGGGCGAGCGCGTGGCGCTCAACTACCTGCAGCGCATGAGCGGTATCGCTACCTATACGCACCAGATGGCTGCGGCGCTCGAGGGCACCAAGACCGTGCTCGTCGACACGCGCAAGACCACGCCGGGTATGCGCGTCTTCGAGAAGGCCGCGGTCGAGATCGGCGGCGGCAGCAACCACCGCTACAATCTGTCGACGGCCGTCATGCTCAAGGACAACCACATCGACGCCGCCGGCGGCGTGACGCGTGCGATCGAGATGGCGCGCGCCCATGCATCGTTTACCGCGACGGTCGAGATCGAGTGCGAGAACCTGGACATGGTGCGCGAGGCCGTGGAGGCCGGCGCCGACATCATCATGCTCGACAACATGACCCACGATGACATGGCTGCCGCGATTGAGCTTATTGCCGGTCGCGCCAAGACCGAGTGTTCGGGCAACGTGGATGCCAGCAATATCCGTGCGCTTGCCGACCTGGGCGTTGACTTTATTAGCTCGGGAGCGTTGACGCACTCTGCGCCGATTCTCGACCTCTCGCTTAAGCACCTGCGTCTGCTGGACGGTAAATAATGGACGCCCGCGAGCGTCGCCGTTCCATCATGGGCGTGCTCGAGCGAGCCAAAGACCCCGTCTCCGGCAGTACGCTTGCTCGCGAGGTGGGTGTGAGCCGCCAGGTTGTCGTGCAAGACATCGCCCTGCTGCGCGCCGATGGGCACGATATCGTGGCGACCAATCGCGGCTACGTGCTGCAGGAGGCCCCCAGCAGCCCCGCCGTGCCCACGCGCCTGGTCAAGGTTCGCCATAGCATGGAGCAGGCAGGCGATGAGCTCACGAGTATCGTCGACGCCGGAGGCGCCGTGCTCAACGTGATCGTCAATCACCGCGTGTACGGTAAGATCACGGCCGACCTGGACATCCGCAATCGTCGCGATGTTGAGCGTTACCTGCACGATATCGAGAGCGGCAAAAGCTTTCCACTACTAACGGTGACGAGCGGCTATCACTTCCATCGCATCGCGGCAGAGGATGAGCAAACCCTCGACGAGATCGAGGCTATGCTCAAGGAGAAGGGCTATCTGGCAGACCTGATGCCCTACGAAGACGATCTATCGTAGCCGACGCTGCAAACGCCCCTAAGCGGCAATCTGACGTTCAATCGTCGGTCGCGTACAAAAAAGTACGCTTCCCTCCTCTTTCACGTCACCTTGCTCGCTTAGGGGCGTTTTCGCTGACTTATGCTCAACCTGCGACGGTGCCAAATTAGCTATCCGCACAAAAAAGAGGCCTCTGCGGCGATGCGGAGGCCTCCTTTTTTGTGCACGGTGTACTTGTGAGTGTGCAAGTGGGGGAGTTGTTACTCCTCGACGATCTCGGTGATCGCGCCGGCGGGGCAAGCGTCCTGGCAAGCGCCACAGGCGACGCAGGAGTCCTCGTCAGCAACGGTAGCGACGTCCTGGAGCTCCAGAACGCCAGCGGGGCAGGAGTCGACGCAAACGCCACAAGCGATGCACTCGTCGGCATCAATTACGGGATGAGCCATGGTAGTTTCCTCTCTGTTGACCGACGCTACAGGCGATGCGCGCCGGTTTGATTCGGGCAAAAACATACCACGTGAGCGACCGTTTGCAATACCCTCTGGCCGGCATCTTCATACCATTCGCCGAGTATGCCAAGGCTTACTAAGAAACGCACAGGTGAGGCTGGTGAGCTGTGCAAATGTTAGCTAGAGGTGACTCGAATTATTGAGCAATTGAGTGGGCTTTCGGAAAGCGCATCCCGTTATCTGGTCGAAAAACGGGTCGCAGTTTCCGGTTGGGCCCGCTAGCGGAAACTACGACCCGGTATCAGCTCTCAAAACGGGATACGGTTTCCGGTTGAGCCTTCAGACGGAAACTACGACCCGGAATCCACACTCAAACCGGGACGAGCTTTCCGTAAAGCAGCCCCAGGCACCCCCGGCCCAAACCTCAGCCATCTCTACATAGATCTCGAGAGATTTGCCGAGAACTCAATCAGCGCATCTACCTGCGTATTCGAGAACCTAAACTCTAAGTGATAAGAAATCTTATATGAATTGACTTAGATTTTGTATATTCCGGTCCATAAGGGGATACACTACATCCTGAAAGACAAACCGAAAGACCGCTTGGCAGACCGCCGAGTCGGTGCAAACGCACAAGAGAGAGGGAATTTCTAATGGGCAAGATTCTTGGTATCGACCTTGGTACTACTAACTCCGCAATGGCCGTTCTCGAGGGCGGTTCTCCGACCATCATCGTGAACGCCGAGGGCGACCGCACCACCCCGTCTGTCGTGGGCTTCCGTGCCGACGGCGACCGCGTCGTGGGCAAGGCCGCTAAGAACCAGGCAGTCACCAACCCCAAGAACACCGTGTTCTCCATCAAGCGCTTCATGGGCCGCAAGTACTCCGAGTGCACCTCCGAGCTCAAGACCGTGCCGTATGAGGTCAAGGAGGGCCAGGGTGGCCGTGCCGTCGTCGACATCGAGGGCAAGGAATACACCGCCGAGCAGGTGAGCGCCATGACGCTCGCAAAGATGAAGGCCGACGCCGAGAAGTATCTGGGCGAGACCGTCACCGACGCCGTCATCACCGTCCCGGCCTACTTCAACGACGCCCAGCGTCAGGCCACCAAGGACGCCGGTAAGATCGCCGGCCTCAACGTTAAGCGTATCGTCAACGAGCCGACCGCTGCCGCTTTGGCCTATGGCCTGGACAAGCAGGGCTCCGACCAGCGCATCCTGGTCTTCGACCTGGGCGGCGGTACCTTCGACGTCTCCATCCTCGACCTCGCCGACGGCGTGTTTGAGGTTCTGTCCACCTCGGGCGACAACCACCTGGGCGGCGACGACTGGGATCAGCGCGTCATCGACTGGATGGCCGATAAGTTCCAGCAGGAGAACGGTGTCGACTTGCGTCAGGACCCCATGGCCCTGCAGCGTCTGAAGGAGGCCGCCGAGAACGCCAAGAAGGAGCTCTCCGCCGCCCAGCAGTCCACTATCAACCTGCCGTTCATCACCATGAACCAGTCCGGCCCGCTGCACCTCAACTACACGCTGACCCGCGCCGAGTTCGAGAAGATCACCCGCGACCTGCTCGAGCGCTGCAAGCAGCCTGTCACCAACGCCCTGCGCGACGCTAACCTTAAGCTCTCCGATCTGACCGAGGTCATCCTCGTCGGCGGCTCCACCCGTATGCCCGCCGTCCAGGAGCTCGTCAAGACCATGACCGGCAAGCAGCCCAACATGTCCGTGAACCCCGACGAGGTCGTTGCCGACGGCGCTGCCGTCCAGGGCGGCGTGCTCACCGGCGACGTCGAGGGCATCCTGCTGCTCGACGTTACCCCGCTGTCGCTGGGCGTCGAGACCATGGGCGGCATTATGACCAAGATGATCGACCGCAACACCACGATTCCGACCTCCAAGACCGAGGTCTACTCCACCGCTGCCGACAACCAGACCAGCGTCGAGATCAACGTGCTCCAGGGCGAGCGCGAACTTGCCCGCGACAACAAGTCGCTCGGTAAGTTCCAGCTGACCGGTATCCCGGCTGCCCGCCGCGGCGTGCCGCAGATCGAGGTCACCTTCGACATCGACGCCAACGGCATCGTCAAGGTCTCCGCTAAGGACAAGGGCACCGGCAAGGAGCAGCAGATCACCATCTCCGGCTCCACCGCTCTGTCCGACGAAGAAGTCGATCGTATGGTCAAGGACGCCGAGGCTCATGCCGAGGAGGACAAGAAGCAGAAGGAAGAGGTCGAGGTCCGCAACCAGACCGACAGCCTGTGCTACTCCACCGAGCAGACCCTCAACGAGCTGGGCGACAAGGTTTCCGCCGACGTGAAGTCCAAGGCCGAGGCCGCTATCGCCGATGCCAAGAAGGCGCTCGAGGGCTCTGACGTCGAGGCCATCAAGGCCGCTGGCGAGTCCCTGCAGTCCGTGGCCTACGAGCTGGCTCAGGTTGTCTACGCCGACGCTCAGCAGCAGACCGACGGTGCCGCCGGCGCCCAGCCTGCCGACGATGACGTCGTCGACGCCGACTACGAGGTTGTGGACGACGAGGACAAGTAATCATGTCCGCCCGTAAAGCTCGCACGGAGGCGGCTGCCGTTGGAGCCGCCCCCGTTGACTCTGAGGAGAAGGACGTGAAGATTCCCGTAGAGGCCGTCGACGATACCGAGGCCAACGAGGCCGAGGCCGCCGAGGCTGTCGAGAACCAGGTAGAGGATTCCAACAAGGAGGCGACGATGACCGAGGACGAGATGGTGGAAGCCGCTATCCGCGCCGGTGAGGAAGCCGCCGACAACGACTTTAAGCTCAAGTTCGAGCAGGCCCAGAAGGAGCTTGCCGACGTGCGCAACGAGCTCGATGCTGCGGCAGAGGCTCAGAAGGCTGCCGAGGACAAGGCGAAGGACGCCACCGAGCGCACCGCCCGTCTGCAGGCCGACTGGGAGAACTTCCGTCGCCGCACCGCCAGCGAGCGTATCGCCGAGCGTGAGCGCGCGACAGAGAAGCTTGTCACTGCGCTGCTGCCGGTGGTCGACGATATCGAGCGTGCGATCGACCATGCCCGCAGCCAAGAGCTTGCCGACGACTTTAAGCAGTTCGTCGACGGCGTCGACGCGGTGCATGCCAAGCTACTCGATGTGTTTGCGCACGAGGGCGTTGAGCCCATCGACCCCAAGGGCGAGGCGTTCGATCCGCTCGAGCACCAGGCTGTGGGTCGTGTCGAGGACTCGTCGCAGTACGACGAGACCGTCAACGACGTGTACCAGAAGGGCTACCGCATGGCGGACCGCATCCTGCGTTCCGCGATGGTGACGGTGACCTACGGTGGCGAAAAGCGCCCCGCACCGGAGCCCGAAGCGGCGCCCGAGGATGCTGCGGCCGATACGGCCGAGAGCACCGAGGAGTAATTGAGAAGGGCCCCGGGGCAACACCCGGGGCCCTTTCTGGCCTAGTGCCATATGAAAGCATGAACCGCCGCCCGCTGGGCGACGGATAAAACAGGAGAGGAGCTACGATGGCTGCAGGCAAAACCTTCTATGACATCCTGGGCGTATCCAAGAGCGCCTCCGACAAAGAGATCAAGAGCGCGTTTCGCAAGCTCGCGCAAAAATATCACCCCGACGCCGGCGGCGACGAGGCCAAGTTCAAGGAGATCAGCGAGGCCTACGAGACGCTTTCGGACGAGAAGAAGCGCAAAGAGTACGACCAGATGCTCATGTTTGGCGGCATGCCGGGCGCAGGCGGCGCGTATGGCGGCGGCTACGGTGCCGGCGCGGGTGCCAGCGGCTGGGGCGACATCTTCGACAGCATCTTTAGCGGCAACGGCGCCTGGGGCAGCGATTGGGGCTCGGGCTTTGCCGGGGCTGCAGGCGCTGCCGGTGCCGGCGCGGGTCGCAGCCGCGCTCGCAAGGGCGGCGACCTGTCGCTGACCGTCGATGTGACGGCCGAGGACGCGTTTCGCGGCGTGACGCACAAGGTCACCTATCGCATTCCCTCGACAGGCGAGCAGCAGACCATTACGGTCTCGGTGCCCGCGGGCGCGGTCGACGGCGGCAAGCTACGCTACAAGCGTCGCGGCGAGTATGGCATCGCCGGTGGCGAGCGCGGCGACCTGGTCGTGACCACGCATGTGGAGGAGCACCCGCTGTTTAAGCGCAAAGGCGCCGACGTGACCATGGAGATACCGGTCTCGGTCTACGAGGCGGCGCTCGGCTGCACGGTGGACGTGCCCACGCCCGGCGGTGCGACGGTCCGTTTGAAAGTGCCTGCGGGTACCCAGACGGGCAAGAAGTTCCGCTTTAAGGAGATGGGGGCGCCCGACGTTAAGCACCGTGGCCGTACGGGCGCGCTGCTCGTCGAGATCAAGGTGCAGGTTCCCACGAACCTATCCGATGACGAGCGCGATGCCATGACCAAGCTGCGCGAGGCCGACACGCGCGACTACCGCGAGAAGGTCAACCGTTACAAGGCGACGTTCTAGGGCGGTCGCGGTACACGCCCACGCCCGCGGGCTTATGATGGACGATAACGAGACGGAAAGGGGTCAGGTAGCATGGCCGAGGACAATAGGAACAAACCGCTGTACATGATCAGCGTGGCGGCCGAGCTGACCGGCATGCATCCGCAGACTCTGCGCGTCTACGAGTCCAAGGGTCTGGTGAACCCCCAGCGCTCGGGCGGCAACACGCGCCTGTATTCGCGTGCCGATATCGAGCGCCTGGAGCTCATCAACCAGCTGACCGACGAGGGCATCAACCTTGCCGGCGTGGTGCGCATCCTCGATATGAAGGAGCGTGCCGAGGAGCGCGAGCGCGAGAACGAAAAGCTCCGCGCCCGCATGCGCCAGCTCGAGGACGAGCTGCACGAGTACAAGATGCAGAAGAAGATCACCTCCCTGGCCCCGCGCGATGGATCGGTTAATCCCGAACAGGTCATGCGCAAGCTACTGGGAGCCGGCGGGGATCTCTAGGTTCCGCCGTTCTAACGAACGGCGGACCGGTCGACGCTGCGCGCCGCCCAGGGCGACAATTTGTCATTCAAAAGGCAAGGCATGACCAGAAGGTCTATGCCTTGCCTTTTTCATGCCAACTTGTTCGCCCTGGACGTCGCTCGCTGTCCGTCCTCTACCTGCGGCGTTGCCATGGCCCGGATGCGGCACTTGGGGACGTTCCTCACTTTGGAAATGCGGCCCGCTCGCTGTCCATCCTCTACCTGCGGCGTTGCCTTGCTCCGAATGCGGTAGTCGTTGGTAGTCATTGGGGACGTTCTTAAATGACTAGTCGAAAGGGACGCTCTTGCACCAAATCTGCTGACCCACATCGGGCTCGTCCTGTACTTTACCGAGATAAAGTGAACGTGCAGATTCGTAACCCACTCGCAACCGTTCTATGGCACGATATTGAACGAATGCATGCTATGCGCCCAAATCTTTTGGGCAGAGTGGGAGACAGTATGGTCAAGCTGTACGAAGACGGCATCTACCTGCGCGGCGGCAGCGAGGTTGTGCCTGCGGCCGAGGCTGCTGAGCGCGGTATTACGCAGACGCCCGAGGATGCCAAGCGCGGCACCATCGCGTATTCGATCCTCCAGGCACACAATACGTCCGGCGACCCCGAGGCGCTCAAGATTCGCTTCGATGCCATGGCGAGCCACGACATCACCTTTGTCGGCATCATCCAGACGGCGCGCGCCTCGGGCATGGAGCAGTTCCCGCTGCCCTACGTGCTCACCAACTGCCATAACTCGCTGTGCGCCGTGGGCGGCACCATCAATGAGGACGACCACGTCTTTGGCCTTTCCGCGGCCAAAAAGTACGGCGGCATCTTCGTTCCGCCGCACATCGCCGTCATCCACTCCTTTATGCGCGAGAACTTCGCCGGTTGCGGCAAGATGATCCTGGGCTCCGACTCGCACACCCGCTATGGCGCCCTGGGCACCATGGCCGTGGGCGAGGGCGGCGGCGAGCTGGCAAAGCAGTTGCTGCGCGACACCTACGACGTTGCCTATCCCGGCGTTGTCGCTATCTACCTCACGGGCGCCCCGCGTCCCGGCGTCGGCCCGCACGACGTGGCGCTCGCCATCATCCGTGCCGTCTTTGCCAAGGGCTATGTCAAGAACAAGGTCATGGAGTTTGTGGGCCCCGGCATCGCGAGCATGACGACCGATTACCGCAACGGCGTCGACGTCATGACCACCGAGACCACCTGCCTGTCGAGCATCTGGGCCACCGACGAGGACACGCACGCGTTTTTGGCCACGCACGGTCGCGGCGACGACTACCGCGAGCTCAAGCCCGCCGATGTCGCCTACTACGACGGTTGCGTCGAGGTCGATCTGTCGAGCATCAAGCCCATGATCGCGCTGCCATTCCATCCTTCCAACGGCTTTGAGATCGAGGAGCTCAACGAGAACCTCGAGGACATCCTGCATGAGGTGGAGCTCGAGGCCGCTAAGATCGGCGAGGGCAAGACGCACTTTAGCCTGCTCGACAAGATCGTCGACGGCAAGCTTCACGTGCAACAGGGCGTTATCGCCGGCTGCTCGGGCGGCAACTACGACTCCGTGGTCCAGGCTGCCCGCGTGCTCAAGGGCGCCAACACCGGCTGCGGCGAGTTCTCGCTGTCGGTCTATCCCACGAGCCAGCCCGTGGCACTCGAACTTACGCGCCGTGGCTATATCTACGACCTTATGGAGGCCGGCGCGATCGTGCGCACGGCGTTCTGCGGTCCGTGCTTTGGCGCCGGCGACACGCCTGCCAACAACGGCCTGTCCATCCGCCACACCACGCGCAACTTCCCCAACCGCGAGGGTTCCAAGCCGGGCAATGGTCAGCTGAGCGCCGTGGCCCTAATGGACGCTCGCTCCATTGCGGCGACGGCCGCCAACGGAGGCGTCCTGACGCCGGCGACCGACCTGCCCGAGGAGACTTGGGACGAGGCCTGCGAGTACACCTTTGACGACGCGCCGTATAAAAAGCGCGTGTACTGGGGCTTTGGCAAGGCCGAGCCTGCTGACGAGCTGGTCGAAGGCCCCAACATCAAGCCGTGGCCCGCGATGGAGCCTCTCGGCGACGATATCCTGCTCAAGGTGTGCTCCAAGATCATGGACCCGGTCACCACGACCGACGAGCTCATTCCCTCGGGTGAGACGAGCTCCTTCCGCTCCAACCCGCTGGGCCTGGCAGAGTTTACGCTCAGCCGCCGCGATCCGGCCTACGTGGGTCGTTCCAAGGAGGTCGACGCCGTGGAGAAGCGCCGCGTTGCCGGCGAGGCGGCGGGCGATCTGGCGGCACTCGATGCCGAGCTTGCCGGCGTGTTTGAGGCGCTGGCCGGCGCCGGCGTCGTGGCCGATGCCAAGGCGACCGAGTACGGCTCCATGCTCTATGCCAAGAAGCCCGGTGACGGTTCTGCCCGCGAGCAGGCCGCGAGCTGCCAGCGCGTGATTGGCGGTCTGGCCAACATCGTCCACGAGTACGCCACCAAGCGCTATCGCTCCAATGTGATGAACTGGGGCATGGTGCCCTTCCAGATGGAGGCCGAGCCCAACTTTGAGGTGGGCGACTACGTCTTCGTGCCGGGTATCCGTGCCGCGCTCGACGGCGATCTGCAGAACATCGCCGCCTACGTGGTGCGCGCCGATGGTGCGGTCGAGCAGATTGAGCTCTACATTGCCGATATGACGGCGGAGGAGCGTGCCATCGTCAAGGCCGGCTGCCTGATCAACTACAACAAGTTCAAGGCCGCTGCCGAGTAACGCACTTAATTGTCCGCCCGGGGCTTATCCTTTCCCGCCCGCTCACGCGCTTCGCGAGGGTCGCGTTCGGGAAAGGATAAGCCCCGGGCTACATTTCTGCGTTCTCGTTGGGTCTTGAGGGACGCTAATAAATAGGTTTGCTTGATGCCGCCTCTGTTAATGGGGTGGCTTCTTTTTTGTCGAGAACCGCCACAAAGGGGGCAGGCACCTTTGTGGCGGTTCTCGGTTTGTCTCGACCTGTAACATCTTGGCCGCTAAAAGTGAGCCTGGTGTTACAGATTTAGATTTTCGATTCGAGTGTCTTCTGTTCGTCTCGATTTGTAACAGATAGAGCTCTATTTGCCGAGTAGATGTTACAGATTGAGACAAACGGGTGCCGCTGGTCATTTCATCTTGATTTGTAACATCTGGAGCCATAAACAGCCGCTAGATGTTACAGATTGAGATAGTAAGGGGACGAGACCGCAGCGGGTGAGCGTGCCTGCTCCCTATCCATCAATCACTCAGAAAATCTTATATATAGAGACTTAGATTTGTGTATAAGATCGTACAAAGCTGGCAACAATACTTCTCGGACAACGTGAAGCCGCCCCGTAGGGCGGCCGCCCCAAGAGAGGTGATTCCATGAGAATCGATAAGCTAGCAATGACGTCGCGCGAGGCGTTACAGACCGCCATGAGCACGGCTGCCGACGCACAGGCCGGCGCGGTGGAGCCGATTCACCTGCTGTCCGCCCTGCTCGGTGCCGGCGAGCGCAATATCTCCGTGATTATCGAGCGCATCGGCGCCGACCCAGCCCAGCTTGCACACTCCACGCAAGATGCCATCGACCGCGCACCCAAGGTTTCGGGCGAGGGCCAGCAGATGGGCCTGTCCAACGAGCTCGTCCGTGTCATCGAGAAGGCCGAGAAAAAGGCCACCAAGATGGGCGACAGCTTTGTAGTGACCGAGCATCTGCTGATGGCGCTTGCCGAGGACAAAGGTGAGGCGGGCCGCGTGCTGCGCGACGCCGGCGTTACCAAGGAGCGTATCGAGCAGGTCTACGAGGAGCTGCGCGGCGATGACCGCGTGACGTCCGCCAAGGACAAGACCCAGTTTGAGGCACTGGAGCAGTACGGCCGCAACATCTGCGACCTGGCCCGTGCCGGCAAGCTCGATCCGGTTATCGGCCGTACCGACGAGATTCGTCGTACTATCCAGGTCCTGTCCCGTCGCACCAAGAACAACCCTGTGCTCATCGGTGAGCCGGGTGTCGGTAAAACGGCCATCGTCGAGGGCATCGCCCAGCGTATCGTGGCCGGCGACGTGCCGAGCACGCTGCGCGACCGCGACCTCATCGAGCTCGACATGAGCGCGCTGGTCGCCGGTGCCAAGTACCGCGGCGAGTTCGAGGACCGCTTAAAGGCCGTGCTCAAGGAAGTGCAAAAGTCCGAAGGCAAGGTCATCCTGTTCATCGATGAGCTCCACACCATTGTGGGCGCGGGTGCCACCGAGGGCTCCATGGACGCCGGCAACATCCTCAAGCCTGCGCTCGCCCGCGGCGACCTGCACGCGATCGGCGCGACCACGCTCGACGAATACCGCAAGTACATCGAGAAGGACGCGGCGCTCGCCCGTCGTTTCCAGACCGTTATGGTGAGCGAGCCTACCGTCGAGGACACCATCTCGATTCTGCGTGGCCTCAAGGAGAAGTACGAGATCTTCCACGGCGTGCACATTACCGATAGCGCGCTCGTGGCCGCCGCCGACCTCTCCGATCGTTATATCGCCGACCGCTTCCTGCCCGACAAGGCCATCGACCTGGTCGATGAGGCCGCAAGCCGCCTGCGCATGGAGCTCGACAGCATGCCGGTCGAGATCGACGCCACCACGCGTCAGCTCACCCAGCTGCAGATCGAGGAACAGGCGCTCATGAAGGAGACCGACGACGCCTCCAAGGAGCGTCTGGAGACCCTGCGCCAGGAGATTGCCGAGGTTCAAGAAAAGCTCAACGTGCAAAAGGCCGGTTGGCTCAACCAAAAGAACGCCATCGACCATGTGCAGGAGCTCAAGGGCATGCTCGATGAGGCCAAGAGCGAAGAGGAACGTGCGACGCGCAACGGAGACTTGGGCCGTGCGTCCGAGCTGCGTTACTCCGTGATTCCGGGTCTGCAGCAGCAGATTCAGGATTCCGAGGCCGCGCTCGAGGCACAAAAGCAGCAGGACGGTGAAGGCCTCAACGAGCAGGTGACCTCCGATGAGATCGCCGAGGTCGTGAGCGCCTGGACCGGTGTGCCCGTCTCCAAGATGATGCAGGGTGAGCTCGACAAGCTGAAGGGCTTGGAAGGCGAGCTGCATAAGCGCGTCATCGGCCAGGATGAGGCCGTCTCCGCCGTCGCCGCGGCCGTGCGCCGTAGCCGTGCGGGCCTCTCCGATCCGGACAAGCCCATCGGCAGCTTCTTCTTCCTGGGCCCCACCGGTGTGGGCAAGACCGAACTCGCCAAGGCGCTGGCCGAGTGCCTGTTCGATGACGAGCGCGCGCTCGTGCGTATCGACATGTCCGAGTACATGGAGAAGTTCAGCGTTCAGCGTCTGATCGGTGCACCCCCGGGATACGTGGGCTACGACGAGGGCGGACAGCTCACCGAGGCCGTGCGCCGTCGTCCGTACTCCGTGATCTTGCTCGACGAGATGGAGAAGGCTCATCCGGATGTCTTCAACGTGCTGCTGCAGGTGCTCGACGACGGTCGTCTGACCGATGGTCAGGGTCGTCAGGTGTCCTTCAAGAACACGATCATCATCATGACGTCCAACGTGGGCTCCAAGGCTATCGCCGATCTTTCGGGCAAGGACGAGGAGGAGATGCGCCATCAGGTTGACGCGGCCATGGCTCAGACTTTCCGTCCCGAGTTCCTCAACCGTATCGACGATATCGTGGTGTTCCATCCGCTCGGCATGGCGCAGATCGAAAAGATCGTCGATATTCAGCTCGCCGACGTCCGCGCACGTCTGGCCAAGGAGCGCATGACGCTTGCCATCACCCCGGCGGCCAAGCAGATGCTCGCCGTGGGCGGTCTGGACCCGGTCTTTGGTGCCCGTCCGCTCAAGCGTCTGGTGCAGCGCGAGGTCGTGGACGCCATCGCCGCCGCTATCATCGACGGTACGGTGCGCGAGGGCGATCAGGTGACGGTTGACGTCGACAAGGACGGTGCCTTTACCGTCGTGTGCGATAACACGCCGTCTGCCACCTACGAGGTGCCCGACGCCGAGTAGATTGTTGGGCCATGCCTTAAAATCTACCTTTTGAGCCAAACGCCAAGGGCGGCGGATCCAATTGGGTCCGCCGCCCTTTTTCGTGCGACAATCGATGATGTTGAACGTGAGTACATGGCAAGGAGCTATGCAGATGAAAGACGAGAACGAGACGAACGCACCGGCGCCTGAGTCAGCGCCCGCCGCACCCAAGCCTGCGCCTAAGCCGGCACCCAAGCCGCGCGACCCCTACATCCGTGCCGAGAACGAGGACGACGACGGCTACGATCCCTACAGCGATCGCCGCCCCGAGCGCGAGCCGATGTTCGAAGCCGATCCGTGGCGCTAACTCCTGCAGGGTAGCTAATTTGGGACGGGGCTTTTTTAGCTGCCCCGGCTGGTAATGTGCCGGTTTAGTCGATTAACGGTCGGGGCAGCTAAAAAAGCCCCGTCCCAAATTAGCTACCCTCGCTGCGGCCGGCTAGTCTTGGGCCTTGATGCTTGGCATCAGAATCTGGGCGAGGTAGTCGGTCTCGAGTTTGGTCGCGGCGTCTGCCTTGCCGTCTTTGCCGACCAGTACGTTCTTGATCTGGCTATAGGTATAGCGGTTGCCGGTTGTAAGCTCGACAAGATCGATGGCCGTGTCCATGGGGTAGGTCGACACGGGGTCTTGCGTGCGCCCGTTGATGGTCTGGGGCACCACATACGGATAGACGGGGCCGCTGGCGTAGACCGTGTAGCCGTTGCCAAGGCTTGCCGCACCCAAAACCGTATCGCCCTTATCGGGCGTAAAGCTCTCGCCGTCGCGCACTGCGACAAGCGTCGCGATCGGCGTATTGCTGTCGCTGGCAAGATAGATGCACAGCGTATTGCCGTTTTGCCAAGTCGCGACTTTGCCGTACCACTCAACGGGAATATCGAGCTGATACAGGTTCGTTGCCTTATGCCGAGCATCGGCGTCGCGGGCCGCCTGCGCCTCGCGGGAACTCATGGCATTGACGGCGGCGTCACGGCGCGCGGTTGCCGCCTGCTGGAGCACCTTTGCGACCGCGGCAGAGCTCACGCCACCCTCCTCGGCGTACTTGGCCGCGGCATCGATCTGGTCGTCGGTCACCGTGTCTGCCGAAGGTACCTTAAGCTTAAAGGATGCCTGAGCGCTCAGGTCCTGCCCGTCGCTCTTTACGCTAACCTGCGCCTTGGTGGTCGGCACGGTGTAAATGGTACCGTCAGCTGCGATGGGGGACCCAGCGATGGAGAGCGTATAGTCGCCAGGCAGCAGCTTAATACCGCGGCCGTGCTCGTCAACGTAGAGCGTTTCGCTCACGGAGGAGCCGTCAGAGTCTTGCCCGCTCACCTGCACGGGAATCTTGGAGCCGGTGGAACAGTCGAGCCCTGCGGCATGTACGCCAATCTGCACCGACATCATGGTGTGGGCGTTGACGGCAGCGATGGCGGCCTGTTCTTGTTGGTATCCGTTCCAAGCGGCATAGCCCGCGCCGCCGGCAACGAGCGCGGCGGCAACGACGCCGGCAACCATCAAATTGCGTCGCTTGGGCGACATCTTGTGATGGCGAGCCTTGGCTTCGCGTGCCGAGGGAACGGACGGCAGGGGAATATCGCCCATGGCGATGGTCTCGTCGACGGCCGGCGCAGAACCCAGGCCAGGAAGCTCGCGGGTGAGCGAGTCATCGGCAGGCAAGCTGCCAAGCAGGGCGGTCCCTTCTCCCGAGGCGGATTCCGACTGGACGTCGTCCTTGCTATCGTCCTCTTCGGCTTCGGCTTCGGCCTCGTCAGAAGCGTCTTTGGCGTCGCTGCCTTCGTCCTCAGTGCCTTCGCGCATCTCGTCCTGCGCGTCGACGGCCAAATCGCTCAACGAGAGCTCGTCTAACGCAATCCGGTCAAGGCTCTCCAGGGCCTCGGCACATGCTTCCGCATCCTGGGCCGCATCCTCGCGGCCACGTGTCTCATCGCTCATATATCCCCCAATGCAATATCGGCTCAACACTGTACCCAAAAATGGAGCCATATAAAGCGCATGCGAAATATAAGATCCGATTTAACCCGAGCGTATCGTTTAGCCGCATCCTCGCGGCAGCAAAAAGCCCCCGGAACGCGAACGAATCACATTCCGGGGGCTCTGCAGTGCGTTGAGTTGCGCGGAGCCGGCTATGCCGCTTCGTGCTCAAGCGATGTTTGCGTCAGGCGCGTTACTCGGCGTGCGCGTAATCAACCTTGGCGCGACGGGCAGTGGCCTTCTCCCAATCGCTGGTGCCCTCAAAGACATCCTGCTTGTAGGGGTTGCGGCCGAGCTTCTTGGCACGGTAGGCGACGTAGATGATCGCGGCGATGTTGGCGACCAGTGCGACGATCGAGACCGCGGTGGCGGCGCCGGGGTCGAGCGTGGAGTGCGTCACAAAGATGGACTCCTCCTGGAAGTAGGGGAACACCTGGGCAAACATGCACCAAATGGCCAGCGTAAAGGCGCGGTTCTGGATCCAGCCGCCCTTGTTCCAGATAAAGGCGGCGACAGTGGGCGCCAGCAGCAGCGCAAAGCCGCAGAACCAGGAGTGGGTGGGCAGGCAGTTGTAGGTGTAGCAGAAGTTCCAGATATCGTAGGCGATGATGTAGACCCAGGTCATGTCGGGCCACAGCATGTCAGTCTTGTCCTCGGAGGCGTAGACGCTCCACCAACCGGTCATGCAGAAGATGTTGATGATGCCCGCGATGCCGTTGAACACGTTGTTCCAGCCGGCCAGCTGCGTAGCACCTTCGGAGGTGACCCAGGTGGACTCGCCCAGGACAAAGAAGTGATAGGCGCTCTCAAAGTCGGACACGACGGCAATCAAGATGTTGATGGCGACGATCACAAACGGCCATGCGCGGAACCAATGCGCCTTGCCGATCTTGCCCCACTGGTACTTAATGGCAATGAAGCCCCAGCAGCCGGCCAGCGCCGCGTATACCTTGGCGTAATGGAACCAGCTGTTCTGGTATACATGGGTGGGGTTGGTGAGCGCCCACTCGGCACCCTGCGAAACGCCGACGGCGATGGCGATGCAGTAGATGGTCATGGCCAGCGGAGCCACGCCAAAGATGATGGCCGCGCCGAGCTTGGTACGGCGGCCGACCTCGTTGAGTACGATCAAGCCGATAAAGACCATCGCCCAGCCGGCCCAGTGGATAAGGGTATCGCTACCCCAAACATCGAACAGCATGCTGCTCTCCTTTCATACGCCCGCGGCCCCTCTTCCGTCGCGGGCAGTTTGGCCAAATGTCATCAGTTCCTGGGCTTGCGCTCGGAATACTTGGCGGTGTAGCCCTCGATGTGGAGTGTCGAGGCGATAATCTCCTTAACCGTCTCGTCGGGCACATCGGGGTGCGTGCGGATGTACATCAACAGCCCCATGATGAGGGTGTAAAACGTCTCGTAGACATGGTCGATGCGCAGGTCATGATGGGCGACAAAGTCCACCACGGTGGTGTCGCAGATGTATTGCGCCACGCGCTGGACCACGTTGTGCAGAAAGCCGCCGTAGAGCGCGCCGCTGCTCGAGATGAGCGTGCTCGGCAGCTCGTGGCCGCTCACAACCAGGCGCTTAAAGAGCGGGGCGACGGTGTCGAGTGCGCCCTCGATATCACCGACGATGCGGCTGGCATTCCACTGCTCGAGCTCGGAGATAAAACCGTCGATTGCCTCGTCCATGACGGCGGTGACGGCGGCGTCCATGTCGACGAAGTAGTGGTAGAACAGCGAGCGCGTGCAGCCGGCTCGCTTGGTCACGGCCGAGACGGATAGATGGGACACGCCCAGCTCGGAGCTCACGGCGCGCACGGCGGCGAGAATCTCGCGACGGCGCTCGTCACCTGTCAGGCGCTTTGCCGCGCTGTCGGGCGTGGGGACGGCGTCGGCCACAGGGGTGTTCGCTGCGTTATCGCTCATGCGCTTGCCGCCTTTCATCCGTTTGGGCCCGACCGTTCGCCTAATAGTCTTGAATAGTGTTGACGGTTCGTCAATACTATTTTTGACATAATGTCAACAATGGCGGGTGAACGGCATGGGGGCATGCCCGGCCTGCAAAAAAGAGGGGCGCTGCGGCCTCGTCGGGCTGCGGCAAGAGAAGGGACAACCATGATTCTCAACGGACCGGGAATTAGCTACACCGAGCCCGACATCGGTTCGGAGTTCGTGCCGCCGCTGCCGGAGCATCCGCGCGAGGCCATTGTCAAGCTGTGCGAGCATTGCACCAACCGTCTGCTGCATCGCGACGAGCTGCTGGGCTACGAGTACTGGTCGTTTGCCGAGGCCGCAACCGACGAGCAGGCCGAAGTGCTCTGCAAGATGAAGATGCGCCGTCCCTATACGCTGCCCGAGATGGTCAAGCTCACCGGCATGCCCGAGGCCCAGATCGAGAAGATGCTCGACGACATGAGCTACACGGGTCTGCTCGAGTACAACTGGGAAAATCCCGAGCGCGCCAAGCAGTGGGTACTGCCCATGCTGGTGCCGGGTTCCGCCGAGTTCCTCAACATGCGCGTGAGCCAGCTCGAGGAGCATCCGGTCTATGCCAAGTTCTTTGAGCAGGCGTCCAAGGGGCCGCTGTCCAAAGCCACGCCGATGGTGCCGCCCGGAGGCGCCGGCATCGGCATGCACGTCATTCCGGTCGAGAAGGCTATCGATGCTTCGAGCACCTCGGTGCCGATCGAGCATATCGAGCATTGGCTCGACAAATACGAGGGCAAATATGCCGCCAGCACCTGCAGCTGCCGCGCGAGCCGTCGTGTGATGGGCGAGGGCTGTGCCGACGACCCCGCCGACTGGTGCATTGCCGTGGGCGATATGGCCGACTATGTGGTTGAGACCGACCGCGGCCATTATGTGACGCGTGAGGAGGTCTATGACATCTTGCGCCAGGCCGAGGACAACGGCTTTGTGCACCAGATCACCAATATCGACGGCGAGAACAAGATCTTCGCCATCTGCAACTGCAACGTCAACGTGTGCTACGCCCTGCGCACCTCGCAGCTGTTCAACACGCCCAACCTGTCGCGCTCGGCCTATGTCGCCAAGGTCGAGAAGGACAAGTGCGTAGCCTGCGGTCGCTGCGTTGAGGTGTGCCCGGCTGGTGCCGTCAAGCTCGGCCAGAAGCTCTGCAGCAAAAAGGCCGGCGGACAGGTGCCCGAGTATCCGCGCCAGGAGCTGCCCGATGCCACCAAGTGGGACCACACCAAGTGGTCGCCCAACTACCGCAACGACAACCGCATCGAGACACACGATTCCGGCACCGCGCCCTGCAAGACGGCCTGCCCCGCGCACATTGCCGTTCAGGGCTATCTGAAGCTCGCGGCGCAGGGCCGCTATGACGAGGCGCTAGCGCTCATCAAGCGCGAGAACCCGCTGCCCGCTATCTGTGGCCGTGTGTGCAATCGCCGCTGCGAGGATGCCTGCACCCGCGGTCGCGTGGACGAGGCCGTGGCCATCGACGAGGTCAAGAAGTTTATCGCCCAGCGCGATCTGGATGCCGCGACCCGCTATGTCCCACCTGTGGTGACCCCGACGCGCGCCGGCGGCTTCGACCAGAAGATCGCCATCATCGGTGCCGGTCCGGCCGGCCTGTCCTGCGCTTTCTACCTGGCCGAGAAGGGCTACAAGCCCGTCGTGTTCGAGAAGAATGAGCGCCCGGGCGGCATGCTCACCTATGGCATTCCCAGCTTTAAGCTGCAGAAGGATGTTATCGAGGCCGAGGTCGAGGTCATTCGCCTGATGGGCGCCGAGTTCCGCTATGGCGTGGAGGTCGGTCGCGATGTGACGCTCGACGAGCTGCGCGAGCAGGGCTTTAAGGCCTTTTATGTTGCCATTGGCTGCCAGGGCGGCCGCCTCGCCGGTATTCCGGGCGAGGATGCCGAGGACGTGACCGTGGCCGTCGACTTTTTGCGTGAGGTCAACAGTGGCAAGATCGACACGCTGCCCGGCCGCACCATCGTGGTGGGCGGCGGCAACGTGGCTGTCGATGTCGCGCGCAACGCCTGCCGTCTGGGTTCCGAGCACGTTGAGATGTTCTGCCTGGAGAGCGAGGACCAGATGCCCGCCAGCGAGGAGGAGCGTCGCGAGGCCGTTGAGGACGGCGCCCACATCAGCTGCGGCTGGGGCCCCAAGGAGGTCCATCTGGACGAGGCCGGTCGTGTGTGCGGTATCACCTTCAAGCGCTGCACGCGTGTCTTTGACGACGAGGGCCGTTTTGCGCCCGAGTACGACGAGAACGACCTGCGTCGTGTCGACGCCGACCGCGTGGTCATGTCGATCGGTCAGTCCATCGTGTGGGGCGACCTGCTGGCTGGCTCCAAGGTGGAGCTTGGCCGTGGCCAGGGTGCCCTTGCCGATCCTCAGACCTACCAGACCGCCGAGCCCGACATCTTTGTGGGCGGCGACGTCTACACCGGTCCGAGCTTTGCCATCAACGCCATCGCTGCCGGTCACGAGGCCGCCGTGTCCATCCACCGCTTTGTGCAACCGGGCTCCACGCTCACCATCGGCCGCAACCAGCGCCGCTACATCGCGCTCGACCGCGACGATGTCGTGATCGAGAGCTACGACAACGCGAGCCGCGAGGTGGCACATGTCGACCGCGAGCGCGAGAAGGCCGCGCCCTTTAGCGAGTACATCGAGACCTTTACCGAGGAGCAGGTACGCGCCGAGACCGCTCGCTGCCTGGGTTGCGGTGCCTCGATCGTCGACCCCAACAAGTGCATCGGCTGCGGTCTGTGCACTACCAAGTGCGCGTTCGATGCCATCCACCTGGATCGCGACCGCCCCGAGTGCTCCACGATGGTCAAATACGAGCAAAAGCTCCCCAGCTTGGGCAAGTACGCGCTCAAGCGTGCCATCAAGATCAAATTCGGGAAGAAGTAATGAGGTTCCGCCGTTCTAACGAACGGCGGCACTGCCGACGCTGCGCGGCGCCCAGATACCCCATCTTGCCCCTCAACTGCGGCGCCGCGGGCAAAAAGCCCAGCGGACGCCTTGTTTCGGGGCAACCTGGGGCACCTGGATCGCCGCTCGCTGACGTTTGGCTGACATCGCATCAACCGTTGCTGAAAGGTTTCTACCTTGCATGAATTGGGAATCGTCTATCACATTATTCGCGATGTCGAGAACGTGGCGCGCGCCAATGGCGTGAGTCGCGTTTCGAGCGTCACGCTGCTGCTGGGCGAGGTCTCGGGCGTCGTTCCCGACTTGCTGCTCGACGCTTGGCGCTGGGCGGCAGATAAAAAGCCTATCACCGAGGGCACGGAGCTTATCGTGGAGCCTGTCGAGGCCGTGACGCATTGCGAGGCGTGCGGCCGCGACTATGCGACGGTCGAGCACGGCAAGATCTGTCCCCATTGCGGTAGCGGCGAGACATACCTGCTGCAGGGCCAGGAGGTCATGATCAAGCAGATTGAGACCCCCGACGAGGACCCGCCAGATGCTGCTCCCGACGGCCTCTCCGAC
Source organism: Collinsella sp. HCP28S3_E12 (assembly GCF_052065595.1). Lineage (NCBI taxonomy): Bacteria > Bacillati > Actinomycetota > Coriobacteriia > Coriobacteriales > Coriobacteriaceae > Collinsella > Collinsella sp. HCP28S3_E12. Next base: position 19,551 of record NZ_JBQHTS010000013.1, on the reverse strand, counting down.
GCCCCCGATGCCGTCGACGCTGCCAACCCCCTCCACATCGTCTAGCCCCTAGTCGTTGGGGACGTTCTTGTTTGACTAGTCGTTTAAGAACGTCCCCAATGACTACTTACGTTAGTGCATAAGTCACGCTAATAGTCAAGTTATGTCTGTTTAAACAAAATAACTGCAGTACAAGCGCATTCGCGCTTGCCTAAAATCGATATTAATGACCAGCCTGCTTGTATCTGTAAAATGAATGGCTTGATAAGTGATGCCTTGGCGTGTAATCCGTCAAAAAGCAGTAACGTAATCAACTTGTAACAAACCTAGACGTTTAAACAAATTATCCAATCATTCGCATTTTTCTCTATAATTTTACAGGACGAACAGGTATACTCCTTTCATGTCGTGTAGGAAATACGTAGACAAAGAGGAGGTTATGTGATGGTAAGTATTGTTCTTGCTAGCCACGGGGACTTGGCAGCCGGAATCAAGCAGACGGGCTCGATGGTCTTTGGCGATCAGCCGTCTGTGGCCGTGGTCTCGCTCGAGCCGAGCATGGGCCCCGACGACTTCCGTGCCAAGGTCGAGGAAGCAATCGCTTCCTTCGAGGACCAGGAGCAGGTGCTCTTCCTCGTTGATCTGTGGGGCGGCACGCCGTTCAACCAGATCAGCGGTCTCATCGAGGGCCACGATTCCTGGGCTATCGTCACCGGTGTCAACCTGCCTATGCTCATCGAGGCATATTCGCAGCGCTTTGACGCAAAGAACACTGCACATGCGATCGCAAAACATCTCGTGACTGAGGCTAAGGCTGGCGTGCGCGTCAAGCCCGAGTCTCTGGAGCCCGAGGAGAAGAAGCCGGCCACGGCCGCCGCTGCTCCTGCAGGCGCCATCCCTCCGGGAACGGTCATCGGCGATGGGCACATCAAGATCGCCCACGTCCGTATCGACACCCGTCTGCTGCATGGTCAGGTGGCCACCACGTGGACCAAGCAGATCAACCCCAACCGCATCATCGTGGTTTCCGACGGCGTTGCTCACGACGAGCTCCGCAAGACCATGATCGAGCAGGCTGCCCCTCCGGGAGTCCATGCCAACGTCGTGCCCATCAAGAAGATGGCCGAGGTTGTCAAGGACACGCGCTTTGGTGACACCAAGGCCATGCTGCTCTTTGAGAACCCGCAGGATCTGCTCAAGGCTATCGAGGCCGGCGTCGACATCAAGGAAGTCAACATCGGTTCCATGGCTCACTCCAAGGGCAAGGTCGTCGTCACCAACGCCGTCGCTATGGGCGATGACGACGTTAAGACTCTCGAGGCCCTCAAGGCCAAGGGCGTCAAGTTCGAGGTCCGCAAGGTTCCTTCGGATTCCTCCGAGGATCTCGACGCCATGTTGAAGAAAGCTAAGGCCGAACTGGCCGCTCAAGCATAGTAAAGGAGGGTCCGATACATGTCTGCAATCACTATTCTGCTTGTTGCGATTGTCGCGTTGCTTGCCGGTATGGAAGGCATTCTGGATGAGTTCCAGTTCCATCAGCCGCTCGTGGCATGCACGCTTATCGGTCTCGTAACCGGTCACCTTCAGGAGGGCATCCTCCTGGGCGGTTCGCTCCAGATGATGGCCCTTGGCTGGGCTAACGTCGGCGCCGCCGTCGCGCCTGACGCCGCTCTGGCCTCGGTCGCTTCTTCGATTATCATGGTGCTCGCCCTCAACGGTGGCGCCACCGATTCGGCCAAGGCCGTTACCGCCGCCATCGCCGTCGCCGTCCCGCTGTCGGTCGCTGGCCTGTTCCTGACCATGATCTGCCGTACCCTGGCTACCGCTATCGCTCACGCCATGGACGGTTGCGCCGAGAAGGGCGACTTCTCCGGCATCGAGCGCTGGCAGTACGCCGCCATCCTCATGCAGGGCCTTCGTATCGCCATCCCGGCAGTACTTCTGTGCATCATCCCGGCCGAGGCGGTTACCAACGCGCTTAACGCTATGCCCGACTGGCTGTCCGGCGGCATGGCTGTCGGCGGCGGCATGGTCGCTTCCGTCGGTTACGCCATGGTCATCAACATGATGGCCACCAAGGAGACCTGGCCGTTCTTCATCCTCGGCTTTGTCCTTGCTGCCATCCCTCAGCTCACGCTGATCGCTCTTGGCCTCATCGGCATCTCCCTTGCCCTCATCTACCTTGGCCTCAAGGATCTGGCCAAGCAGGGTGGCGGCATGGGCGGTGGCTCCGGTGACCCGCTCGGCGACATTCTGAACGATTACGAGTAGGAGGGGAGTGATACATATGGCAGAGAACAAGATTCAGCTCACCAAGGCTGACCGCAAGAAGGTTTGCTTCCGTCATCAGTTCCTTCAGGGCTCGTGGAACTACGAGCGTATGCAGAATGGCGGCTGGTGCTTCGCAATGATCCCTGCGATCAAGAAGCTCTACACCAGCAAGGACGACCAGATTTCCGCGCTTAAGCGCCACCTGGAGTTCTATAACACCCATCCCTATGTTTCCGCCCCCGTCATTGGCGTTACCCTCGCTCTCGAGGAGGAGCGCGCCAACGGTGCGCCGATCGATGACGTCGCCATTCAGGGCGTCAAGGTCGGTATGATGGGCCCGCTCGCCGGCGTCGGCGACCCCGCCTTCTGGTTCACCCTTCGCCCGATCCTGGGCGCTCTGGGCGCTTCCCTGGCCCTGTCCGGCAGCATCGCCGGTCCGCTGCTGTTCTTCTTCGCGTGGAACATCATCCGTTACGCCTTCCTGTGGTACACGCAGGAGTTTGGCTATAAGGTCGGCTCCTCCATCGCCAAGGATCTCTCCGGCGGTCTGATGGGCAAGGTCACCGAGGGTGCTTCCATCCTGGGTATGTTCATCATCGGCGCCCTGGTCGAGCGCTGGGTGTCCATCTCCTTCACCCCGGTCGTCTCCAAGGTCACGCAGTCTGCCGGCGCCTTCATTGACTGGGCTAACCTGCCTTCCGGTGCCGAGGGCATCAAGGAAGCACTGACGATGTACAACTCCGTCGGTGCTACCGCCCTTGATCAGGTGAAGGTCACCACGCTTCAGGCTAACCTCGATCAGCTCATCCCCGGCCTTGCTGCCGTGTGCCTGACGCTGTTCGTCTGCAAGCTGCTCAAGAAGAAGGTCAGCCCGATCGTCATCATCCTGGCTCTCTTCGCCGTCGGTATCATCGGTCGCGTTTGCGGCTTCATGTAAGCACGCTTCGGCTTAAGACCGAGAGTTGCTAGGCAAGGGCTTTTGAGCCATTGAAACGGACCGCACCCGGTGGGTACACTGGATGCGGTCCGATTGTTTTATTTGGAGGGCGAGGCGCGCATGGCGCAATCTCAGAACAGCACGGTCGATCTGGCAACACCGGCAACCTGCCTGATGGGCCTTACCAGCCACGGTAACGTGATGGTGGGCAATAAGGCGTTCGAGTATTACAACGAGCGCAATCCCGAGGATTTTATTCAAATTCCGTGGGACGAGGTCGACTATATTGCCGCCGAGGTTTTGCGCGGCACTAAGAAGATCACGCGTTTTGCTATCTTTACCAAGGATAACGGCCACTTTACGTTTTCGACGCGCGACGACAAAGAGACGCTTCGTGCAGTTCGCAAGTACGTCGACGAGGATAAGCTCGTGCGTTCGCCCGACTTTATCGATGTGACGGCCAAGGGCGCCAAGAGCATCCCCTCCGTTATCAAAGGCCTTTTCCACAAAGGCAGCTAGTCGCCTGCGACGTTCTTATACGACTAGTCATTTAAGAACGTCCCCAATGACTACCTGTAGCTCTTCGCGGGATTCGCTGGGGAAATATCATCCCTGTTTGAGCGCCTATTCTGGGATGCAGTTTCCGGAACAGGCTCATTTGGGAAACCATATCCCGTTTCGAGCTCAAATTTCGGGTCGTAGTTTCCTAGAGAGGCCCCATCCGGAAAGCACGTCCCAGAATTCGTCTGGATAGTGGGACACGCTTTCCGGAAGGCTGTCCCACCGTAACTTCGAAGAGTGGCTATGCGCTGCATGGCAGTGGCGCAAATCTGCTACACTAGTACAACATGCCTCCGTAGCTCAGGGGATAGAGCACCGCTCTCCTAAAGCGGGTGTCGACGGTTCGAATCCGCCCGGGGGCACCAGAGCAATATCGAGCCCGGTACCACCACGGTGCCGGGCTCTTCTGGTCTAAGGGCCGGATTCGGGCCGTCGACACCCGCGTCACCGATTTCCCCGCGGGGGGAGTTTTCGAATCCGCCCGGGGGCACCAGAGCAATATCGAGCCCGGTACCGCTGCGGTACCGGGCTCTTCTGGTTTAAAGGCATACCGTAGTTTTCACTGCTTCGGATAAAGAAAGCGCCCGCTTGCTGGGGGAGCAAGCGGGCGCCTGTGAGCGAATATGTTTGTGGCATCAGCTGCTGTGGGCAATGTCTCGATGACTAGTTGGTCGTGCCGGAATCGTCGCCTGAATCGGTGCCAGAGCCAGAAATCGAAACCGTCAGCGTGATCGTGCTGTCGGTGGACTGCTTGCCAGTGGGGGAGACGCCCGTCACGGTGGCGTTTTCGTTACCACTCACGGGGTTGCCGTTCTGATCGCAGAATGCGATGTTGTAGAATCCGGCGTTGTTGAGCGCGGTGACGGCGGAGGAGATACTCTTGCCGTACAGGTTGCCCGGAACGTTTGCCTTGCCGGACTTCTTGGCGATGACGACGGTAATCGTGGCGCCGGGCTTTTGCTTACCGCTGGGGTTCCAGCTAATGACGGTGCCCTCGGTGACGGAATCGTTCTCCTGGTAGGTCACATCGACGCCGAAGCCGGCCATATCGAGGGCGTTGCGTGCCTGAGCCTCGGTCATGTCGGTCAGATCGGGAACGGAGGTGGTGTCGGGTCCACTCGAGACTTTGTACGAAATGGTCGTGCCCTTCTCGACTTCCTTGCCCGCATCGGTGCCCTGCTCAAAGACCTGGCCTTCTTCGGCCTCGTTGGCTTCCTCGGTGGCATTGCCCTTAAGGCCGACGCTTGCCAGCGCCGCCTCTGCCTGGTCCTTGGTCAGACCAACGAGCTGCGGGACATCAACCTTCTCGGAGGGCTTGGGACCCTTGGAGATTACCAGATTCACCTTGGTGCCCTTGGGCTTCTTGGTGTGACCGTTAGGAGTCTGCTCGACAACCTTTCCCTCGTCGACGTCGTCGTTGTAGCTCTGGTCAATGGTTCCGACGTCAAGGCCGGCATCCTTAATCAGTTCGACGGCGGTCTCCTGGTCCTTACCCAACACATCGGGAACCGGGACCTGCTCGCCGCCAAAGAGTCCGGTGGCAAAGGCCACGATGACGCCGATTACGGCTACCGCAGCAACTACGGCGGCGATGATCTTGTTCTTGTTGGATTTGGGCTGCTCGGTGGCGTAAGAGCCGGTTGAACCCGAGACGGAGCTGCGAGCGTTATTTTGTCCGCTCACGCCCGAGACGGGGCGTACCATGGCGCGCGTCTGGTCGGATAGCTCTCGGGTCTTGGTGGCACCCAGGTCGCCAACGGCGCCGATAACGCGCGTAGGCTCCGGCACGTTGACGGCGCGACCAGACAGGTAGCTGTTGAGCACCTGACGCAGCTCGTCGGCCGTCTGGAAACGGTTAGCCGGATCTTTTTCCATGCACTTGAGGATAATGCGCTCAAGATCGGCATCGACACCGGAGTTGATCTGGCTCGGCGGCACGGGCAGCTCGTTGACCTGCTTGAGTGCGACCGAGATGGCATCGTCGCCGTCGAAAGGCACGCGGCCGGTGGCGCACTCGTACATCACGACGCCCAGCGAGTAAATGTCCGAGGTGGGGCCTAGATCCTGCCCGCGGGTCTGCTCGGGGCTTACGTAGTGGGCGGTGCCCAAAACGTTGTTGTCCTGCGTAAGGTGGCTGTTCTTGGCGCGCGCGATGCCAAAGTCCATGACCTTGATGTTGCCGTCGGGCAGCACCATGATGTTCTGCGGCTTAATATCGCGGTGGATGATCTCGTGCTTGTGGGCGACCGAAAGTGCGGAGCTGATCTGCGAGCCGATCTGAGCGACCTTTTTGGGATCAAGGGCGCCGTGGCTCTTGATGCCGCTCTTAAGGTCGGTGCCGCGCAGGTATTCCATGACGATGTAATAGGTGTCGCCGTCCTTGCCCCAATCGTAGACGCCGACGATATAGGGGGAGGAGAGGCCGGCGGCTGCCTGGGCCTCCTGCTTAAAGCGTGCAGCAAAGGTGGCGTCGCCGGCATATTGCGGCAGCATGATTTTGATAGCTACCGTGCGGTCGAGGACCTGGTCCTGTGCACGGTAGACGGTCGCCATGCCGCCTGTCCCTACCTTATCCTTGAGGAGGTATCTTCCCCCGAGGACCCTCTGTTCCATTCCTGCTCCTAACATGACTATTCGCTCAACGATGTGTGTAGTACCAAATTTGAGGCCGCTGGGGCCGTGTGGCGCATTGCCGCTAGTGTTATCGGCCGCGGCACGCCCCATGCTTGCGCATCAATCACGGGCATCACGCTCCCTGGGCGGCAAGCGCCGCGGTCAGGACGATGCCGGCGATCTTTGCCGCCTCGACGTCGTGCTTGTCGTAATCCTCCAAGGCTACCGAGATGGCGACCGTGGGTGAATCGTAAGGCGCAAAACCGACGAACATCGAGTTGACCTTGGTGCCGACGATCTCGGCAGAGCCGGTCTTGCCGGCAACCTTGACGCCCGGAATCTGGGCATCGGTGCCGGTGCCGGATTGAACGACGTCGAGCATGGCCTGTTTGACCTGTTCGGCCGTGGTGGCGCTGACGGCCTGGCCCAGTGAGCGGGACTGCGTGGTCTTGACCACGGTTCCGTCTGGGGCGAGCACCTGGGCAACGAAGAACGGGTCCATGACGACGCCGCTGTTGGCGATGGCCGCCGCGATAACGGCGTTCTGCATGACGGTGGTCTGCGGACCCGGCGTGTGGTCCATGCCGACGGGCTGGCCGGCGCCGGCCCAGGCGAGCTCCCATTCCGTCATCACCGACGGGTCGGGCATGATGGAGGGCGTGGTGGAGAAGTCTTGGCCGAGCGACTGGCCAAACCCAAAGGCGTTCGCCTGGTTGACGAGCGTCTCGGCGCCGAGGTCGCGGGCCAGCTGGCCGTAGGCGACGTTGGACGACACGGCAAACGCGCGGCGGAGCGAGATGGTGCCGTAGCCGATGTCGTCGGCATTGGTGACGGCAGCGCCGCCGATCTCCATCTCGGCCGGAGCGCTATAGGTGGTGTCGAGCGTCGCTGCACCGGACTCGAGCGCCGCCGAAAGCGTGACGACCTTAAACGTGGAGCCCGGAGTATAGAGGGCGTCCATGGCGCGGTCGTACATAGAACCGTCCTCACCGCCACCCGATTGCAGCAGGGCGTCGATGTTGGTGTTGTCGTAGGTGGGCGAGCTGGCACATGCGAGCACCGCGCCAGTGCGCGGGTCCATGACCACAACGGCGCCCTTAAAGCCCTTGAGAGCCTGTTCGGCAGCCGTCTGGATGCGGGAGTCGATGGTGAGTTTGGCGGTGTTGCCCGGCTGGTTTTGGCCCGCGAGCGACGCGATGGCGTTGTTCCAGCTGGAGTAATCCTTGGAACCGGTGAGCGTGTCGTTCATCACGCTCTCGATACCGGCGGTGCCGTACTGCTGGCTCACATAGCCAACCACATGGGCGGCCAGGTTGCCGTTAGGGTAGGAGCGTACGTAGGTGCCGTCCTCCTGTTGCAGCGATTCGGCCAGCGTCACGCCGTCGGACGTGATGATGGAGCCGCGCTGGATGTACTTGGAACGGGCGATGGTGTGATTGTTGGTCGGCATATCCTGGTAATCCTTGGCCTTGATGACCTGGACATAGGTGAGGTTGCCGATGAGGATGGCGAACAGGGCCGTAAAGGCAAATACCGCGCGGGTTAGGCGGTTAGCGAGCGCCACGCGGCCGAGCACGCCAGATTCGGGCGTATCGAGCAGGCGACGACGCATGCGCGAGCCGGTGGAGTGGCTGCCACGGCCGTAGGAAGACGAAGAAGCGAAGCGCGTGCCGGCATGCGCCGCGGCAGAAGCGACCTGGTCGTCAGTGATGGCGGCCATGGTGCCGGTGCCGGTGAGCTCGGCCTCGCGACCGGTGGCCTCATCGCCGGCGCGCAGCAAAAGCGCGACAATGATAAAGCTCGCCAGCAGCGAGGAGCCGCCCTGGCTCATAAAGGGCAGGGTGACGCCGGTCAGCGGAATCAGGCGGGTAACGCCGCCAACGATCAAGAAGGCCTGGAAGCTAATGGCGGCCGTGAGGCCCGTGGCGCTAAATGCGGCAAGGTCAGACTTAGCGCGGGCGGCCGTGGTCAGGCCTCGCACGGCAAAGAGCATAAACAGGACGAGTACGGCGCCGCCGCCCAAAAGGCCCATTTCCTCGCCGATGGCCGAGAAAATGAAGTCGGACTCGACGACGGGGATGTTATTGGCCATGCCATTACCGATGCCAACGCCGATAAGACCGCCGTCAGCCAACGAGAAAAGGGATTGCACAATCTGGTAGCCCTGGCCCTGGGCATCCTTAAAGGGGTCGGCCCAGATCTGGAAACGTACCTGGACATGCGACAGGAACTTGTAGGCGCCCACGGCACCCACTGCCAAAAGCGCAAGGCCGATGACGACATACGAGAAACGTCCCGTGGCGACGTAGAGCATCAGCAAGAAGATGGTGTAGAACAGCACGGCGGAGCCCAAGTCGCGCTCGAAGACAACGACCAGAAGGCATACACCCCACACAGCGAACAGCGGTAGCAGCAGGCGCAGGCGCGGGACCTTGAGGCCCAAGATCTTGCGATTGGAGATGGAGAGTAGCTCGCGGTTCTCGGCTAGGTATCCGGCCAAGAACAATACGATAAAAATCTTGGCGAACTCGCCGGGCTGGATGGTGAAGCCGGCGATGCGAATCCACAGCTTGGAGCCCGAGATGGTGGTGCCGATAAAGATGGGCAGCATCAGCAAGATGATGCCGATGATGCCAAAGGTGTACTTGTAGCGCATGACCACATCGAGATTCTTGATCATCGCGAGCGTGCCCACCATCAGTGCCACCGAGACAAACAGAATGACGAGCTGCGAGATGGCGAGGGCGGGTGCCAGACGCGTTACGAACGTGATGCCGATACCCGAAAGCACAAAGACGATGGGCAGGATGGCCGGATCGGCACCGGGCGCCAGGATGCGCACGGCGATATGCGCCGCGGCGAAGGCGGCAAAAAGACCGATCGGCACGGCGAGCGTTTCAAACGAGATGGAAGCGCCTGCGGTGAGCACGTACATCGCATACAGCAGGATGACGGGGAACGCCGAGGCGATGAGCAAGAGCATTTCGGTGTTGCGGCGACTCATAAGCGGCACTCCCTTTCTAATTCTTATCGGAGGCTTCGGCCTCGGCGGACTGTTCGGCGGTTTTTTCGGAATTCGATTTGGAAGTCGATTCCTGGTCGGTGTTGTCGCGAATCGTTTGCGCGTCGATCACCTGGCGGGTCTGTTCCTCATCGATCTGATGACGGTACTTGGAGATAGTGTCCTGCGCGTCGTCGACACTCGTTTGCGGAATGCCTGCTTTCAGACGATTCTGCGTGTCTTCGGGTAGGTCGGATAGCTTGATGGCGGTCGTGCTCTCGAGCCAGTGCAGCTTAAGGCCGAGCGGCTTGCCGGGAATGCCCCGGTAGACCGCGACGGTGTCCTTGTAGGTGCCCAGGTAATACGAGCCGGTGACGCCCGCGTAGGCCCAGATGGTTGCCGCCAGCACAAAAGCGATGCCCAGGATGGCGGCAATGGTGACGTTGCGGCGGCGAACACGCTTTGCCTCGCGCATGACGCCGTCGTCGACCAGGTCCACAACGACTACCGTCACGTTGTCGTGGCCGCCGGCAGCGAGCGCGGCGTCCACCAGGTTGTCGACGCAAATCTGCGCCGTAGACGATTGCGTGGCGATGTTTTCGATTTCGCTATCGGGAATCATGCTCGAAAGGCCGTCCGAGCACAGGATCAGGCGGTCGCCCTCTTCGATGTGCAGGGTAAAGTGGTCGGCATACATGGCGGGGTCCGAACCCAGCGCACGCGTGATAACCGAGCGGTTGGGATGGACGCGCGCCTCGTCGGCCGTAATTTCGCCAGCGTCCACGAGCTCCTCCACATAGGAGTGGTCGCGGGTCACGCGGATGAGCGTGCCCTCGTGGAGCAGGTAGGCGCGCGAGTCGCCCACGTGGGCGATGGCGAGCATGTCGTTTTCGATATAGGCGCAGGTTGCCGTGCAGCCCATACCGGGCTTGCCCAGGCCGTTGAGTGCGGCCTCGATGACGGCGGCGTTGGCAGCTTCGACGGCTGCGGCTAGGCGCGCGGCGTCGGCAGCCTGTGGCGCCGTCTTGGCGATGGTCTCGACCGCGATGGAGGAGGCTACCTCGCCGGCGGCGTGACCACCCATGCCGTCGCACACGCAAAAGAGCGGCGACTGTACCAGGTAGGAGTCCTCGTTGTGCGGACGCACGCAGCCAACATCGGAGCGGGCGCCCCACATGAGTTGCGTGGTGGTGCCGGCATCGTAGGTCGAATCGGTCTCGATGCGCTCGTCGGCCAGCGGCTCAAAACTCATGGTCGAACCAGGGTCCTTGAGCTTGGCCTCCACGGCGGCGACATCAATCTCAGCCGTGTCGCCGGGCGAGACGGCGTTGGCCTCGTTGCTCGGATCGTCGACTTTAGACGTGGCGGGCACTTCGGTTGTGTTGTCGGCAGGCTCTTCGTCTTGCGGGGCGACGGCTGCGGGCTCGGGTGCCGCGAAGTGCGCGGGCGCGGGCGTGCTGTGGGGCTGAGAGGCGTCCTCCGTCGCTGTGACGGGCATCTCTTCGGCCGTAGGCTGCACGGCCTCGGGCGCCGATGCGGCCGCGGGGGAGGATGCCGCCGCGGGTGCCGGTGTAGATGCGGGCTCGGGCGCTGCGGTGGGTGCTGGAACTACGGGAAACACCGGTGCCGTGGGCTCGGGGGCCAAAAACACCGCGGCGCTCTCATCGATTGCCGCGGCGACAGACTCGGCAAAGTGGGCCGGCGCAGGTGTAGTTTCCGGTGCCGAAGGTTGATCGGCAACGGCGTGCGCGCCGATGGGGGCATCGGTGGAATTATCTTCATCCTGGCCATCGATGGGCATTGGATGGTCTTGCGTTACATGCGAAAGAGGCAGGGAGAACACGGTGTCCTCGGGCTCAACGGGCGCAGGGCCCGCCGGGGCGGCATGAGCCGGCACGGCCGCGGGGGCAGCCAGCGCCTCGGACATGGTTGTGGACTTGTTCTCCTCGTCGATCATCGACGGTTCACCTTCATGACCACGTCGCCAATCTGGACTTCGTCGCCCTCGCGCAGCGTTGCGGGCTCCACCAGCTGGCGGCCGTTAACAAGGGTGCCGTTGAGCGAGTTGAGGTCCTCGATAATAAGTGCCGGGCCCTGCAGCGAAAAACGCGCATGCGAGGCAGAGACAAACGGCTCGTTGATGCAGATGTCAGATGACGGCGAACGACCGACGATGACGGGGCCAAGCATATCCACGTGAATACCGCGGATGCCGCGCGGGCCCTTGTCCACATCGATCGTCCAGATGGCAGAGTCTCGGCGCTGGCCGCGCACGAGCCCCACGCCGGTCTTCATGACGGCGAACAAGAAGATATAAAGCAGGACGACCAGTACGATGCGGCCTGCAAAAAGGACGATATCGATGTTCATAAGCGATTAACCCCTAAATTCAAAGGTGCTCAGGCCAAACGTTAGCAGATCGCCGTTGCGCAGCGGGCAGCGCGTGATGCGGCGGTTGTTGACGAGCGTGCCGTTGGTGGAGTTGAGGTCCTCGATCGACCAGTCAGAGCCGGTAAAGGTGAGTTGGGCATGACGGCGCGACACGTTGGGATCGCGCAGGGCGATGTCGGATACCGAGCGCTCACGACCGATGGTCACCTGCGCGGAGGTGATGTTGTGGCTCTCGCCGCTCACGACGTCGACGAGTTGGGCGAGCGGACGCTGCGGGGCGCGGGGGCTTGCCATGTTGGAGGCGATGCTGGTCGCAGCGCCAAGGCCCACGGCGGCGCCAGTGGCAGCCGCTCCGCCCATACCGGCAAGTGCGTCGCGCGAGACGGTTTGCGGCACAGGGATGGGGGCTGCGGGATCGGGGACATTGGGTGCAAAGGGGTCGGCCACAGCGAGCGGGTCGGGAGTGGCAGCGCGGGGTGTCGGCTGCTGCTGGGGCATGGCGGCCGGGTGTTGCTGCGGCGATGCAAACTGCTGCTGACCGGCGCGGGGGGCGCTTGCGGCACGGCTTGTGGCCGAGCTGTTCTGTCCCAGGCCATTTTGATAGGCGCGCTCTTCCTCGTACAGACGGCCGAGTGTGGGAGCGTCGACGTTCTCGGCAAAGACCGAGAACTTGCCGGCGCGCAGCTGAGGGTCGATCATAAAGCGAACAAGGGGCTCGCCGACAAAGACGTAGCGGCGTTTTTCGGCCTGCGCCTTCACAAACTCGCGCACCTCGCGCGAAAGCTCGGGATAGAACGGGGCAAGCATGGGATCGTCATCGGTGGCGATCAGGATGGTATAGAGCGCCGGCGCGGTGTTGACGCCGTTGATCACCAGAGTTTGATCCTCCATGTCGCGAGCAGCCTGCTTGGCAAGCTTCTTAAAGGAGAACGGGGCACGGGTGGCACCGAAGATGCCGGCCACGTGGTCCTCGAAGATGTTCAGGAAGTTCACGAAAGATCACTCTCCGTATAGGTTCTTTGGTATCCGAGCAAATACAGGCATATCCCAACGATTATAGAGGATAGGATTCCCGCAACCGCCGCCTTGGCGACGACCGTGCCCGCAAGGCTGGCAATTTCCATATGGTGTGCAAGACAAAACGATACGGCCGAGCCGATACCGGCGACGGCAATTGCGACGATGGCGGCGAGGTTTGACCCCTGCTCGGCGCGCTTGGCATGGGCATTGAGCAGCAGCGACGTTGCCGCGGCTGCTGCTGCAATCAGTGCGAAGGCGGCCCAGAGGAACGCGTCGCCCAGCGCTGCGGCGACATTGCCAAGCCCCAGCACGCCTCCCGTAGGGAGGGCAGCTGCGGCCAGGCGGGCAAAAAGCGCGCCTATACCCGTGGCGGCAGCGGCGCTTGCCGGGCCGAGCCAAAACGCCGCGAAGCCCGCGGCGGCCCCGGCGGCAAGGATGGCGTCGCCGGTTAGACAACCTAGCGCAAGCGTGCAGGTGAGTGCCGCGCTCGCGGCCGCTTCGGTGCGTCCCCAGGCAATCCACCATCCGGACATGGCGGCGGCAAAAATGACCGCGACCGGCAGCATCGACAGGATGCCCTGCGCCTGCATGGTGGCGTTGGCCATGAGCACCAAAAAGCCTACGGCCGAGATAGCCGAGCCGATCTGCGGTGCCAAGCCTGCCGCCGCGCCAATAGCGATGGCCGCGGCGACCAGCCCGGGAAGCGCCGCGACGCCCGCTGTCTGCATAAACAAAAAGCTGAAGGTTGCACACGTTAGCGCCGAGATGCCGCGCATGGTGTAATCGCGCGCGCAGCTCCAGCGCGTGCCCGCCCAACCGAGCGCGGGGTCGACTTCGATGGCGTTATCCTCGTAAGGCAGCGACTCCATATCGTCTGCCGCGTGCTCGTCGTCCGATAGCTCGCTTACCATCTGCTCCAAGCTGCGACGGCCTTCGCGCACGCTCCCCAAGCCGGCAAGGAGTTGGTCGCAGAATGCCTCGATGCTATCGGGGCGGTCTTGCGGCATAGGGGAGAGGGCGCTCATGAGCGCTGCCTCGGCTCCCGGGGGAAAGTGCGGGATCAGCTCGCTGGGGTAGGTGGCGCCGCCGATGATGCGGTCGAGCGAGTCGGCAGGCGTTGCCGCCATAAAGGGGGCGCTGCCGCACAGGCTCTCGTAGATCACGCAGGCAAGGGCAAAGACATCGGCGCGCTCGTCGACCGTGCCGGTCTCGATATCGAGCTGTTCGGGCGGCATGTAGCCGATGGTGCCGCCGCGCGATCCGCCAAAGCCGCCGGCAGATGACAGCCGCGCCATGCCAAAGTCGGTGAGCTTTACATTGCCCGAGTGGTCAATGAGCACATTGGCGGGCTTTATGTCCAGATGAAGCACGCCGTTTGCATGGGCAAAGGTGAGCGCCTGACCCAATGCGTCGGCAATGGTCGCTGCCTCGTCAAAGGTGAGCGAGTGGCCGTCCACGCGATGCAAAAACTCGGCCAGCGACATGCCGTCGACATACTCCATGACCAGGTAGGCATAGGCGGTGTCATGCGTAAAGTCGATAACCTGCACGATATTGGGATGTTGAAGCATGGCGGCGGTATGTGCCTCGCGCAGTACATCCATGATGTCGCTGGCGGGCATGCCGGAGCCGTTGATAAGAGGGATGCGCTTAATGGCCACGCGACGACGCAGGTGCGTGTCGCGGCAAATCTCGATGGAGCCAAAACCGCCGGTCGCAAGCGTCTCGAGCGGCTGGTACCGCTTGAGCAGCTCGCGAGAGCTGGTGCCCTCCAAAGGGACGTCCGGCGAGAACCGGGCGGTATGTTGCGAGAAAAGCGGCATGGCCAACCCTCGTGCGTTTAAAGTTCGTTTGCGAGCGGCGGGCGCGGGGCCGAGCCATTCGCGGTGGCATAGATGCTGCTAGTGTAGCACGCTCTGGTGCATGGGGAGGATAGCGGGATGCGAGGCTGCCTGTCTGACTTGGCCTTAGCGCTTCTTCTTGCCCTTCTTCTGCTTGCACTGCTTGCCCTTGTTGTCCTGGGGCTTGTCTGCCTTGTCTCCCTGCTTGGCCTCGGCTGCAGCCTTCTCGGCCTTCATTTTCTTCTTCTTGGTCTCGATGCGGAGCTTTTTGTTGATGCGCGCCTTAAGGAAGGAGCCAAACTGCTCGGCGTCGCCGCGAACAAAGGTGTCCTTGGGGATCGTCACGCCCTGGTCTGCGAACATGGCAACAAAGATGCGCTCGCCGTCGAGTACGTGGTCGAGCTTCTCAAACGGGAAGAACTGCGACTTGCCGCTCTTGCCCCAAACCATCAAGCCGTCCTCGTTGGCGGCGACGCGGCGATAGCGGCCACCCATGGACTTGTCGGCCTCGACGGCGTCGATAAAGTCGCGGGCGAGCGTGTGGTGCAGGTTTTTGCTCCACCAGGCCAAAAAGGCGCCGAACACGATCAGGACGACGCCAAACTTGATCCAGTTGCCGCCGGCCACCAACATGCCGATGCCGAGCAGCGCGGCAATTGCCGCGGCGACATACAGCGAGCCGCGACGCCTGGGCGAGGCGACCAAGCGGGCGAAGTCGGTGACGAGGTCGTTTTCGTACTGATACTCGTTGAGGTACAGGATGCCGTCGTCGGCTGCTGCCTGTTTCTCGAGCGCGACCTCGACCTGGTCGGCTGCTTCGGAGGGAACGAGGTTGCTCTCTGCGTCTGCCATGCTCTTTGGACTCCTATCGCGGCGGGCTCGCCGTACGGGTTATTATGAGTGCAGTATGCCGTGCGACCGCATGGCCGTCGCGGCAACAAAACTCAGTATACCCGGGGGAGCACCCATGGAATCGTTGTACCGAAAGTATCGCCCGCTCACCTTCGACTCCGTGGTGGGCCAGCAGCATATCGTCTCGACGCTCGAGCACGCCATCACCGAGGGACGCCTGTCCCACGCGTACCTGTTCTGCGGACCGCGCGGCACGGGCAAGACCACCATGGCGCGCATTCTGGCCAAGGCGCTGCTATGCCGCAATGCCGAGGCGGCGCGCGCCGAGGGCGCAAGCGGCTGCATGCCCGACGGCACTTGCGAAGAGTGCGAGCTCATCGCCGAGGGCAACCACCCCGATGTCTACGAGCTCGATGCCGCAAGCCGTACGGGCGTGGACAATGTGCGCGAGGAGATCATCAACTCCGTTAACTTTGCCCCGGTGCGTGGCAAGTACAAGATCTATATTATCGACGAGGTCCATATGCTCACGACGGCGGCGTTCAACGCGCTGCTCAAGACGCTCGAGGAGCCGCCGGCGCACGTGATCTTTGTGTTGTGCACCACCGATCCGCAAAAGATTCTGGAGACCATCCTCTCGCGCTGCCAGCGCTTCGATTTCCACCGCATCGGCAACGAGGATATCGAGCATCGCCTGTCCTACGTGTGCGAGCAGGAGGGCTTCGATTACGACGACGAGGCGCTCGCCATCGTGGCGCGCCATGCCAAGGGCGGCATGCGCGACGCGCTTTCCACGCTGGAGCAGCTGAGCGTTTTTGGCAACGGCTCCGTGCATGCGGACGATGCCCGCTCGCTTTTGGGCGAGGTTTCGGACCAGATCCTGGGCGAGTTTGCCCGCGCCATCGCCGAGCGTGATATTGCTGAACTCTATGGGCTCATTCGCGCACAGGTCGAGGAGGGCAATGACCTGCTTGAGCTGACGCGCGACCTGGTGGCGCACGTGCGCGACGTGTATGTGGCCTGCGTTGCCGGTACCCGTGGCGAGCTGTTTGAGGGCGGGGCCGAGCAGGCCGAGGCGCTTGCTGCCGAGGCCGCTGCCTTTGGCGGGCATCCGGCCGACCGTCTGGCCCGCGTGCTGACAGTGCTCGACGATGCCGCGTTGGAGATGAGGGGTGCGAGCGACGTGCGCCTGGTGCTCGAGATCGCCTGCACGCGCCTGGCACGTCCCGAGGCCGATCTGACCATTGAGGCCCTGGCCGAGCGCGTGGCACGCTTGGAGGCCATGGTCGCCAACGCCGCGGTGCCGGCGAGCGTGGCTGCTGCTGGTGCTGCGCCTGCGGCTGTCGCGGCTGCACCTGTGGCGACACAACAACCGACGCTGATTTCGGGTGCCCGAGCTGCTGCCCCTGTGGCATCCGCCGCTCCCACTGCTACGCCCGCGCGCCAGGGCGGCATGCCTTGGGATCGCGGCGCCGCCGCTCCGGCGGCCCAGCCTGCGTCCGTGTCAGCTTCCAAGCCTGCGGCGCCTGCGCCTCGGCCTGCGCCAGCTCCGACGCCTCAGCCCGTTGCGGCCCCCGCGCCTATCACCGCTCCGGCGCCTAAGCCCCAGCCCAACACTGCCGCTCAGGTTGCTGCCGCCGGCGCCGCCGAGACCCCTGCGGTAGAGGATGCCGGCGAGCTCCAGCGCAAATGGGTCGAGGTCGTCGAGCGCGTCAAGGCCCAACAACCTTCTTATGCGGCACTCCTGTTGAACGCTCGCGCTACGGCAGACGATGGTTCTAAGCTCACGGTCTCGTTCCCTACGGCATTTGCTATCAAGATGCTCGGGCGTGCTGATACACAGGCGGTGTTTTTGCCGACAGTCAGTGCGGTCTTCGGTCGTCGCACCGTCGACTATGTTCTGGATGGGGGTGTCAGGCCGGCTCCTCAACATGAGGAGCATTCTCCATCTGCACGGGCTGCGGCATCTGCGGACCCGCAACCCGTGTCCTCGGCGGCCCCTGCATCCTTGAGCGCCAGCGCGACGCAGCCAAAAGCGGCACCGGTAGCGGCACCGATCCCGTCGGTGACTGAACCCGCCGTGCCCAAACCGGCTGCTCCGATCCCCGCGTCCAAGCCCGCTGCCGCGCCTGCACCCAAGTCATCCGACCTGGCCAAGGCCCCCTGGCTGCGCTCCGACAACCCTGCCGGTGCTCCTGCCACGGGCAAGCTCCCGACCGAGCCCGCGCCCCGAGCGCCCGAGTGCGCGTCTGCTCCCAAGATTCAGCCGTCTGCGCAGGCTGCGCCATGGGAATCCGAGCAGGTACCCTACGACGACGCCATGGTCGGCGGCTTCGCCGGCGATGCGAGCGGGGAAGATCTTCCTCCGTTCGACGTGCCTGCCGCGGCGCCTGCGCCCAGCCCTGCCGCTTCGGCCGCAGCTCCCGCGGCTGCGACGTCCGCTCCTGCAAGTGACGACGGCCTCGCTGCCCCTTGGGAGTCCAACCCCGGTGCTGGCAGTCCTTTCGGTCACCAGGGCGCAGCCCCGGGCATCCCGCAGACCGAGGACGAGGCCAAAGCCCTCATACGTAGTGTCTTTGGCCAGTCCACCATCTTCAAGCCGGTGGAGTAACTATGCGGGCGGGTATATACGCCGAGTTGTGAGACCTTGCATAATTCGACCTTGCATAGTCTTGGGCGGCGCGTCACGCTAGAGGACATGTACATCGACTGAGTTAGCGCGACCGCCCCGCTCGTTTGCCCCGCGCCGTGGTACGATTTTTGAGTTTGAAAGTCCCGCCGTGCCCGGCTGCCCTTGCAGCTTGTCGCGCGACCACACGTAAAGGAGCCATCATGGCCGGTATGAACATGCAGCAGATGATGAAGCAGGCCCGCAAGATGCAGGAGCAGCTTGCCGCCGCGCAGGAGAACCTCAAGTCCCAGACCGTCGACGCCTCTGCCGGCGGCGGCATGGTCAAGGTGACCGTTAACGGCGAGATGGAGCTCGTCAACCTCACCATCGACCCCGATGCGCTCGATCCCGAGGACGTCGATATGCTGCAGGACATGATTATGGCTGCCGTCAACGAGGCCGTCCGCGGCGTCAACGAGCTCGCCAACAAGCAGATGGGCGCCATCGCCGGCGGCCTCAACATCCCGGGCATGCCGTTCTAAGACGCGCACATATAATGAGTGCCAACCATAGTCTGCAAAAATTGCTCGATGAGCTGGGCCGTCTGCCGGGCATTGGCCCCAAATCGGCCCAGCGCATCGCCTACTACCTGCTCGAGGCCGACGCCGAGGAGGCGCGCCGCCTGGCCGAGGCCATTCTAGAGGTTAAGCAGGAAGTGCATTTTTGCAGCCGCTGCTTTAATTACGCCACCGCTGACGAGTGCTCCATCTGCCAAGACTCGATGCGCGACACCACCCGCATCTGCGTGGTGGGTGAGCCGCGCGATGTCCAGGCGATTGAGCGCACGGGCAGCTACCACGGCCTCTACCACGTGCTGGGCGGCGTGATCAGCCCCATGGACAAGATCGGCCCCGAGCAGCTGCACATCCGCGAGTTGCTGGCGCGCTTGGGCCACGAGGACATCCACGAGGTCATTATCGCCACCAACCCCAACATTGAGGGCGAGACCACGGCGAGCTACCTTGCCCGCACCATCAAGCCTCTGGGCGTCGAGGTGTCGCGTCTGGCGAGCGGCCTGCCCGTGGGCGGCGACCTGGAGTATGCTGACGAGCTTACGCTCGGCCGTGCCATCGAGGCCCGTCGTGCGATCTAGGCGGCGTCAGCTCCGCGGCATGTCCCGTCAGCCTGCCGCACGGGGCGCTCATAATTGGGCACGCGTTCATGCATTTGTTGCGCAACAAACCTGCTTTTCATCCGCTTATCGCGTGGATGGGTCCACTCGCACCTCGTATTTGCCCATTCGTTGCACAACCTTTTGGGTTCGCTGATACACTCAAATGTGGATATGAAAGAATGCGCCGCTTTAGCGGGGTGTTCGTAAGACAGTTAAATAGGCAAAAGGCGTGACGAAAGTGATCACGCCTTTTTTCATGTAAGGATAGCCGCATAGCGGCGCAAGGGATGGATCCCCTTG
>NZ_JBQHTS010000012.1:0-64795 GCF_052065595.1 Collinsella sp. HCP28S3_E12 | reverse complement strand
CGGAGATGTGTATAAGAGACAGCTACAGTCCTGCGCAAGACGGAAAGCACATTAAGTGCTTTCCTTTGCGTGCGGAACTCGCGACAAACTTAACCCGCCCCGGCCCCCGATGGCCCCAGACCTGCCAAAAAGGGACAGGTTTATTTTGGTCGGTTTTATCTGGGGTAATGCCGCACATGCGATTATCTAAAGATCTGAATTCAGATAACTGAATAGACTATCTGACAAAATCGAAACCCGCACCCACCAGCCCTTTTGCTATTCCCGGCGGGGGCCGCGGGTAAAGTTTATCGCGAGTTCCGCACGAGCCGGAGAGCACTTAATGTGCTCTCCGTGCGAGCAGGACTGTAGAGCAGGAAACTTTACCCGCGGACCCCGCCGGGAATAGTAAAAGGGCGACCCCTGTCCGGAGTCGCCCTTGTTGAGCTGCTTATGTACGGCTGTTACTCGGCGTCGTGGTGACGGCGGGGCTTGCGGCCTCCGTTGTCACCGGGACGGCGCGGACGGTCGCTGCGCTCGGAGCGCTCGCGGCGCGGACGCTCACGGCGCTGGAAGTGCTCGCCATCGCCCTCGGGGGCACCCTCGGCACGAGCCGGAGCCTCGGGCTTATCCAGACGATCGAGCGAGATCTTGCCGCGATCGTCAACCTCGATGACGACGACCTTAACCTCGTCGCCCACGTTGAGGACGTCCTCGACCTTCTCCACGCGGCCCTTGGCGACGCGGGAAATGTGCAGCAGGCCGTCCTTACCGGGCAGCAGGTTGACAAAGGCGCCAAAGGGCTGGATGGAGACCACGCGACCGGTGTACTCCTCGCCCGGCTCGGGAACCTTGATGATGAGCTTAATACGCTCGACAGCCTGGTCGACGGACTCGCCGGTGCCGCCGACAAAGACAGTGCCGTCCTCCTGGATGTCGACCAAAGCACCGGTCTCGTCTTGGATGCCGCGGATGACCTTGCCGCCGGAACCGATGACGTCGCGGATCTTCTCGGTCGGAACCTGGATGGAGACGATGCGCGGAGCGGTGCTGCGCGTGGTGTGGCGCGGCTCGGGGATTACATCGAGCATCTTCTGCAGGATGAAGGCGCGACCCTCCTTGGCCTGCTGCAGGGCGCGGGCCAGGATGTCAAAGGTAAGGCCGGTGGCCTTGTTGTCCATCTGCAGAGCGGTAATGCCCTCGGTGGTGCCGGTGACCTTAAAGTCCATATCGCCCAGGAAGTCCTCGAGACCCTGGATGTCAGACAGGACCACGGTCTTGCCCTCCTCCTGGATCAGGCCCATGGCGATACCGGAGACCGGGCGCTTAATGGGAACGCCGCCGTCCATGAGGGCGAGCGTGGAGCCGCAGGTCGAAGCCATCGAAGAGGAGCCGTTGGACTCCATGACCTCGGAGACCACGCGGATGGCGTAGGGGAACTCGTTCTCGTCGGGGAGCACCGGAAGCAGGGCGCGCTCGGCCAGGTTGCCGTGGCCGATCTCGCGGCGCTTGGGGCTACCCATGCGGCCGGTCTCGCCGGTGCAGAACGGCGGGAAGTTGTAGTGGTGCATGTAGCGCTTGCCCTCGGTGGGCTCGATGGTATCCAGACGCTGGCCCTCGTTGAGCATGCCGAGCGACAGGACGGAGAGCACCTGGGTCTGGCCGCGCTGGAACAGGCCGGAGCCATGAACGAGCGGCAGGTAGTTGTCCTTCACCATAATGGGGCGAATCTCATCGGCGGCACGGCCGTCGACGCGCTCACCGGTCTCGACGACCATGGTGCGCATGGCCTTCTTCTCGAGCTTCTTGAGTGCCACGGGGATCTCGCGCTCCCAAGCGGCCTGCTCCTCCTCGGTGAACTCGGCACGGATGGACTCCTTCAGAGCCTCGACCTTGCCGATACGGGAGAGCTTGTCGGCGTCGCGAAGGGCGGCTGCCATCTCGTCGTAGTGGGCGAAGATGCGCTCCTGGACCTCCTCGACGGGCTGGTCGAGCGGGTACTCCTTCTTGACGATAGCGCCGTTGACCTGCTCCCACTCGGCAACGAACTCGTCCTGAGCCCGGCAGAAGGCAGCGAGGGCCTCCTGGCCAAACTTCATGGCGGCGAGCATATCGTCCTCGGAGATCTCATCGGCGCCGGCCTCGACCATCGAGATGAAGTCGGCAGAGCCGCCCAGCTCCAGGTCCAGATCGGAGTTCTCGCGCTCCTCATAGGTGGGGTTGACGATAAACTCGCCGGTCTCCACGTTGCGGCCGATGCGCACGCACGCAAGCGGGCCCTCGAAGGGCACGCCGCCAAGCGTCATGGCCAGGGAGGCACCCATGACGTTGATGACGTCGAAGGGGTTGACCTGGTCGGCGACGAGCGAGGTGGCGACGATGTGCACCTCGTTGCGGAAGCCGTCCGGGAAGCTCGGGCGAATAGGACGGTCGATCATGCGGGCCGTGAGCGTGGCCTTCTCGCTGGGACGGCCCTCGCGCTTGAGGTAGCCACCCGGGATGCGGCCGGCAGCGTACATCTTCTCGTTGAAGTCGACGGTCAGCGGAAAGAAGTCGTAGTTCTTGCGCTCCTTGGAGACGACCACGGTGTCGAGCATCGTGGTGTCGCCCTGCTTGACCAGACAAGCGCCGGTGGCCTGCTTGGCAAGCTCGCCCGACTCAAAGGTGTAGGTCTTGCCGTACAGCTCAAAGGTCTTGGATACGAGTGTCATTGTTCTCCTTTACCCCGCAGGCCCCTTGCCTGCGGGCTTCTCATGTGACGCGGGCCCCCTGCCCCCGCCACGCTTCAGAGCGTGATTGTTCACGCCCTTACACAAAAAGAGCGCCCCGCTGCGCAGGACGCTCTTAGCATGTACAAATCCTTACTGGATGTTGTCGCGGATGCCCAGAGCCTTGATGAGCTCACGATACTCAACGACGTCGTTCTTCTTGATGTAGGAGAGAAGACGACGACGGCGACCGACGAGCATGAGCAGACCACGACGGGTGTGGAAGTCCTTCTGGTGGGACTTCATGTGCTCGGTCAGCTCCTTGATGCGCTCGGTCAGGATGGCGACCTGAACCTTGGGGTTGCCGGTGTCGACCGGGGTGTTACCGAACTGGGCAGTCAGCTCCGCCTTGCGCTCTTTGGAAACAGTCATTGTTTCACCTTTCGTTTCGCGTCGCCCGCGGGCGACTCTATTCGCCTCGGACTGGGAAGCCGCCGGTGGAGCAAGCATCCAAGGTCGAGGTACCAACAGGTCGGTATGTTACCACAAGCGGACCGCGTATGCCCATCATCACCGACCCAACATGAATTCCATCGCGCGAAGACGCTGATCGGTGTGCGTCGCAGCCCAAACATGCGAAAGCCCCAGCAAAAAGGCGGCAGTATGGGAATCGACCCTCTCGGCCATGAGCGCATCGAAGGTCATGGACATGAGGGCGCGAAGCCATGCGACCTCGCCGGTCGACACCAGCTCGGCACCCGGAACGCTCGACGCGCACGAGCCGCACATGAGCCCGCCCGCCTGGGGCGAAAAATACGACAGCATGGGGTCTCCGCACAGTACGCAGGCCGAAAAATCGGGTCGATAGCCAACGTGCGACAGCAGCTTAAAGACATATGCCGCCACAAGCAGGTCCATATGTGCCGTGTCGAGCCTGCTGCCCACCAGGGCAAGTGCTCGCTGCGTAATGGCAAAGGTAAACGGGTCCTCGGCGTCCTCGAACGAGCACACGCGCGCGACCTCGGCGATCGCGCTTGCGGCGCAGGTCGTCTCGTAATCGGGCGCGGCGCCGAGCGGCGCCTCCATAAGCTCGGCCTGAGAAACCACGTCGAGCGACCGTCCGTGCGCGAGCAGCATATCGACGGTGCAGAACAGCTCGCAGCGCGCCGCCAGGCGCCCGCCGGGTTTGCGCGCGCCCTTTGCCACGGCACGGACCTGCCGACCCCGCTCATCGAGCATCGTCAAGATCAGATCGGTCTCCTTGAGCTTGGTCTTATCGAGGACGAGTACCTTTGTGCGATATGTCCGTGAGCCTGCCATGAGCGCCGCGCGCCCTTAGTCCTCGGCGTTGTAGCCAAAACGGCGAATCTGGGCCTCGTCGTCACGCCAGCCGGCCTTTACCTTCACATCCAGCTCCAAAAAGACCTGCGTGCCAAAGATGCGCTCAAGATCGCGACGGGCGTCGATGCCGATATGCTTGATCATCTCGCCGCCCTTACCGATGATGATGCCCTTTTGTCCCTCGCGCTCGACGTAAATGGTGGCATGCACGCGCAGCACCTTCTTGGTCTGCTCGAGCGCATCGCAGATTACGCCAACGGAGTGCGGAATCTCATCACGGGTGCGGCGCAAGACCTTCTCGCGCACAAACTCGGCAACGAGCGTCTCGTCGGAAGCGTCGGTACCCATGTCCTCGGGGAACCAACGCGGGCCCTCGGGCAAAAAGTGCGCAACGGTCTCGATGAAGGCATCGACGTTGAAGTTCTTGACCGACGACGTCACGATCTCATCGTCATATTCCATGAGCTCGTGGGCGGCCTTAAGCTGCTCCATGACCTGTGCGGGATCGGCCTCATCGGCCTTGGTGAGCACCAGGACCTTCTTGGAACGGGCGCATCTGACGCGCTCGGCAACCCAGGCGTCTCCCCTGCCGATCGGTTTGGTGGCATCAATCAAAAACGCGACGACATCGACATCGTTCAGCTCGAACAGCGCGCTCTTGTTGAGCTCGGACCCCAGACCGTCCTTGGGTTTGTGAATACCCGGGGTATCGACAAAAACCAGCTGGTAACCGGGGCGATTGACGACGGCGCGCATGCGACGGCGGGTCGTCTGGGCCACCGGTGAGGTGATGGCGACCTTTTTGCCATAGCAGGCGTTGAGCAGCGTGGACTTACCGGCGTTGGGGCGACCGACCAGGGCCACGAAGCCGCTGCGGAAACCGGGCTCAACGTCGCCAAAGCCCGCGAGGCTGTCGCCCTCGTCGCACAGGGCGTCGAGCTCCTCGTCACTCATGCCCTCAAACGGGTCGAACTCCTCGACCTCGCAAGCCTCAGTCGCTTCGGCATCCACAGCATCCAGGGGCTCGTCGTCCAGCGTTTCATCGATAGGCTGCATATTGTCGGACATGAAGATCCCTTTCTAAATAAAGCCGAGCGCGTGGGCAAATACCAACAAGCCCACAATCGCGGCGGTGATGGAAAGAACGTATACGGAGGCGGCGGCGATATCCTTTGCACGTTTTGCCAGCGGATGGAACTCCTGGGTCGCCAAATCGACAATCGCCTCCATGGCGGTGTTGCACAGCTCGCCGTGAATCACCAGGCCGCAGCAAATGATAATCGTAGCCCACTCGGCAATGTCGAGCCCCACGATGCAGCCGGCAACGACAGTGCACACACCCGCCACGAGCATGACCTTAATGTTACGCTCGGTCTTGACGGCAGTAACGAAGCCCTCCATGGCGTAGGAGAACGACTTTAAAAAGGACGGATGGTCCTTGTTCGATCCGGGAATCATAGACGGCTCCTAGTCGTGGGCATGGTTGGTGATGGGGCCGACGTGAACCAGCTTGGGGTCCTCGCCGCGCTCGAGCGCCAGATCGCGCAGGATGGCGTCCTCGCGGGCCTCCATGACCTCGGCCTCGTCGTCCTCGATATGATCGTAGCCCAGTAAATGCAACATGCCATGCACGAGCATCAGGCGGCACTCATCGGCAGAGCTATTGCCAAAGCTGGGGGCCTGACGGGCAATGACCTGCGGGGCCAAGATGATATCGCCGAGCTCGAGCGTCTCGTCGGCTGGGATATCCTCGTCAAAGGCCGAGTCGCATTCAAACGAGAGGACATCGGTGGTACGGTCGATACCGCGCCACTCGTGGTTGAGCTCGCGCATCTCATCCTCATCGACATACGAAAGGGAAATCTCGACTTTTCGCTCAACGCCCTCGGCAGCAAGCACGACCTCGCAGATGTACTCTACCTCCTGCGCGTCAAGCAGCGTATCGAGCTCGGCATCGTTGCTGATCAATACACTCAACGGGACTCCTTTCGGTCGCGCACGCGTTTCTCGCGCACGTCATCATAAGCATCATATGCCTCGACGATTCGCCCCACCAAGGCGTGACGCACCACGTCGGCACGCTCGAGGTGCGAAAACGCGACATCGTCGACACGACCCAAAATCTGCTCAACGTCGGCAAGACCGCCGCGACGACCTACCAAGTCACGCTGGCTCAGGTCACCGGTAATCACAAACTTGGAGTTAAAGCCCAAGCGCGTCAGGAACATCTTCATCTGCTCGGGCGTGGTATTTTGAGCCTCGTCGAGCACCACGAAGGCATCGCTCAGCGTACGACCGCGCATGTAGGCAAGCGGGGCGATCTCGATCACGCCACGCTCCATAAGCTCATCGGTGCGCTCGCGATCCATCATGTCAAAAAGGGCGTCGTAGAGCGGACGCATGTAGGGATCGATCTTTTCCTCGAGGGTACCGGGCAAAAAGCCCAAGTTCTCCCCCGCCTCGACAACCGGACGCGTCAAGATCAGACGGCCCACCTCGTGACGCTTGAGCGCGGCAACGGCAAGCGCCATGGCCAGATAGGTCTTACCGGTACCGGCAGGACCCAAGCCAAACGTGATGGTATGCGAGCGGATGGCATCCACATAGCGCTTTTGACCGAGCGTCTTGGGGCGAATGGCACGACCGCGATACGAAAGCAGCACATCATCGCGAAGCGACGTAGCCCCGTACTCACCGTCGCGCAAGACGGCCAGGCAGCGAGAGACATCGTCGACAGACAGCGTCCGACCGGCGGCAACCTCGCGAAAAGCATGCTCGAAAAAGCGCGCCACGAGCTCGACCTCGTCCGGGTCACCGCACACGGCGATACGGTCGCCACGGGCGACCACGCGGGCGCGAACCAAGCTCTCGAGCGCACGAAGGACGCCGTCGCCGGCACCCAAAACGCGCGAGGGATCAATTCCATCGGGAACGGTAAGTCTAATCTTCGAGGCTTCCATGAACCTCCCTGCGTGCATGGACCAAGCCGGAATCATCGACTCCGATGATAGCAACATCGAGCAGGCACGGGGCTGTGAGTCCGCAGGTATCGTCAAGACGGGCATGATGGAACGAACCGAGCGTCAGGTTGTCGCCATACTCGAGCACGGCGCGCTCGACGGTGCCCACGCGACGGCGGGCGTCGGCAATGGCGAGTTCCTGCGCCGCGGCTCGCATACGACGGCTGCGCTCAGCCATAACCTCGGGCGGCACCTGGTCGGGCATGTCGGCAGCAAGGGTACCGGGACGCTTGCTATAGCGGAAGACATGCATGCGCGAAAAGCCCACGCGACGGCACAACGCCAGCGACTCCTCAAATTCCTCGTCCGTCTCGCCGGGAAAACCGACGATGACGTCGCACGAAAGGGACGCCTGAGGCAAGTTGGCGCGGATCATGCGCACCGTCTCCTCAAAGGCCTCGGCGCTATAGGGACGGCCCATACGATGCAGGGTCGCCGTGCAGCCAGACTGCACGGGCAGGTGCAAAAACGGGGCGATACGCTGCGGATAGCGCGCCATGACTTTAAGCAGGGGCTCGGAGATATCCATGGGCTCGACCGAGGAAATGCGCACATGCGGAATAGACGTACGCTCCATGATGGCCTCGAGCAGCTCATCGATCTCGACGTGTTCGTCGGTCGCACTCTTGCCATCGTAGGCGCCCAGGTTCACGCCCGTCAGCACCACCTCGGGCACGCCGGCCTCCTGAGCCTCACGAACTTGTTCGAGCACAGACTCGACCGGCACGGAGCGCTCGGGGCCGCGGGCCTTCCACACAATGCAATAGGTGCAACGATGGTTGCAGCCGTCCTGGATCTTCACACCCAGACGCGAGCGACCGAGCGCGTCGACCACGTCGCCGTCGCTACAGGCGGCCACGCTATCGGACTCAACGCCCAGCACCTCGCAGACGCGTTTGGCGACATCGATCTTAGACGGCTCCGCGATCACGCGGTCCGAAAGATCCAGAAGCTCCTCGGGGTGCAAATTGACAACGCACCCGGTCACGACCACATAGGGCTCTTTTGGATGAGCCAGCGCATGGCGGACGGCCTTACGGGTCTTGGCCTCGGCCTCGCCCGTAACGGCACAGGTGTTAATGACGATAAGCTCCGCATCCTGAGGCTCCACCATTGCAAAACCCAGGCGCATAAGATCGGCAGTGATACGGTCGGACTCAACCCGGTTGACACGGCAGCCGAGGTTGACAACAGAGATATGAGGTGCGAGCACGCGGGCTCCTTAATCGAGGATGTCGTCGAGAGCGCTCTTAATGCGATCGGTCACCGATTTCTTGCCGGAAGCGACATCGTCGCCCGACTCGGCGGCGAAAGCCTCGAGCAGCTCGCGCTGCTTGGCGGAAAGGTTCGAAGGGACGAGCACGCGCAGCTGAACGATCAAGCGTCCACGCGAGCCGCCACCGCCGATACGGGGCATACCGTAGTTGTTGACACTCACGGTGTCGCCGTACTGCGTACCGGCGGGGACGCACACCTTGACGACCTCGTCGGGCAAAATGCCCTCAACCTTAATCTCGCAGCCGAGCGCAGCCTGCGCAATCGAGATATCGCTCACGAGGTACAGGTCGTCGCCGTTGCGTTTAAAACGCTCGTGATCGGCGACGCGCACGTTGACGATCAGGTCGCCCGAGGGCTCACCACGAAGGCCTGCCTCGCCAAAGCCGCTCACGCGCAGCTGGCGACCGGTCGAGACGCCGGCAGGGATATCGATGTCGATCTTTTCATGCGAAGGCGTGCGGCCCTGACCGTCGCAGGTCTCGCAGGGATGGTCGATGACCGTGCCTTCGCCATGGCAGTCGGGGCAGGGCGAAGAGGACTGAACCTGACCCAGGAACGAGCGCTGGACCGTCGTGACATAGCCCGTGCCGTGGCAACGGCTGCACTGCTTTTCGGCCGCACCCTCCGCCCTACCGGTGCCATTGCAATCATCACAGGGGGCAAGGCGGTCATAGCTGATCGTCTTTTTGCAACCGAGCGCCGCCTCCTCAAGGGTCACCGAAAGGGAGATGGCCATATCGCGGCCGCGACGACGCTCGCGGCGATTTCGGGCGCCACCGCCGGCGCCGCCGCCAAAGAACGACGAAAAGAGGTCGTCCATGCCCATGCCGCCAAAGATATCGTTAATGTCGACATAGCCGGAGCCACCGGGGCCGTCGGGCGAACCGTAGCGATCGTAGTTTGCACGCTTCTGCTCGTCGGAAAGAACGGAATATGCCTCGTTGAGCTCTTTGAACTTGGCCTCGGCATCGGGGTCGTCCGAAACGTCCGGGTGTACGATACGGGCCTTCTTTAGAAACGCGCGCTTAATCGTCCGCGCGTCGGCATCCTTGTCGACGCCAAGTACCTCGTAGTAATCCCTATTTTCCGACACGACCGAATCCTTCCGACTTTCATTATTGTCACAGTGCGTCCTATACCCAAGCTGGGCCGACCGCAAACAAAGGGTTTGATGTTATTGCATTGCGTAGGGCGAAAGCATGGCACGTTGCGAGCAGCTCGCAAACCAAACCGACACGAGAGCAAACATAAATCCGTTGGCAAAACCGTTGGCAAACTGCATCGCGCCGCGCTTCCACCACAGCAGGCTGCGGTGAAGCACGCCGTCCGAGAGCACCATGAACAAGCCCATGGCAAACGGAACAAAGCACATCATGGCAAAGGCCGAGAACACGCCCGAGATGGCCGACAGCACCAAAAAAGGCGCCACGATGCCCATCAGGTAAAAACCGGTACGAGCCTTGCCCTCCAGGCGTTCGGCCTCGACATGGGCGCGCCCGACCAAATCGCCGCCCGAGGCACCGTTGGTGCCGGCGTGACCCATGCCGTCAATATGGATCTCGTCGCCATCATGCGTGCCGGCAGGAAACTCAATCGTCTGCTCGGAGGTCACACGGGTCCGCCCGCTGCCACCGCAATCGGGGCAGGGGTCGGCGACGACCTTACCGGAACCGCCGCACTCGGGGCAGACCGACTGGAACGTGCCGGCACCAAACAGGAAGGACAGGTCGACGTCGATGTGGCCGCGACCGCCGCAGCTCGGACAGGTATGTGCATGCTCGGACGAGACAGAACCCGAGCCTCCGCAATGACCACAGGTATCGAAGCGCGTATAGCGGACGGTCTTGCGGGCACCGCCCTTGGCCTCCTTGGCGTCGAGCTTAATATCGACGACCACGTTGGCGCCGTTCTCGGGATTATAGGCAGCCTGGCTGCGACGCTGCTGGCCCCAGGCGCCACCAAAGGGAAAGCCGCCCTCAAAGGGATTGCCATAGCCTGCGCTGCCGGCGTAGCCGCCGCCATAGGGCGAAGCAGAAGGAGCGCCGGCGAAGGGATTGCCCGAGCGCATGGCATCATAGCGCGCACGCTTCTGCTCGTCCGAAAGCACGGCATAGGCCTCGGAAACCTCTTTAAACTTTTCCTCGGCATCCGGCTCTTTGTTGACGTCCGGATGGAGCTTGCGGGCCTTTTGCTGAAAGGCCTTCTGTATATCACGCGAGGTGGCGTCCTTGGAGACACCCAAGATCTCGTAGTAATCTTTTTCGTTCATCGTCGCCATGCGCGGCAACCTCCTGCTCACAGCAGCGTATATATTGCGGTAATTCTACCCGAGCGGCCTAAGCTAGACCCCAAAACAGCTCGAACAGCATATTTCCATCGAGCCAGCCCAAGTGGGTGGGCGCTAAACGGGCGCGGGCGCGACCTGCTACAACATCTTTTGAGGTGATGCGCCCCGCATGCCCCTCGACATCATCGGGTACCCAGGTGGCAAGGCCCAACTCGAGCGCACGGTCACAGGACGCCGCCAGCTCGCCTGCAGGAATCACGCTTGCCGAGCGAACCAACAGGTCGGGCCCAATGCCACGCGTCATGCGACAGGCGAGCATCAAATCCTCCGCCGCCGCCTCGCGCTGCGACAGATACTCGGCATCAAACGTCGTCGCGGCATCGTCGCGTTGCACCAGACGCACGCGATACGCATCGCCGCGAGCGGACACGCCGGGATAAAGCCCGGCCAAGCGATCGAAATCCTCGGCGTCGAGCATGCCCGCGGCAGAGCGACCCAGGCCCAGATAGCCCCGTCCGGTCCAATAGGCAATGTTATGCGAGCACTCATGTCCGTCGAGTGCATAGCTTGCCACCTCATACGGGTGATAGCCGGCCGCGCCCAGACGCTCGCGCGCCGCTTCCATGCACGCAGCCTGAAAATCCTCGTCGGGCTCGAGCGACTCGTCGTAGAACGCCATGCGGTAGAGCGGCGTGCCTTCCTCGAGCGTGAGAGGGTACACCGACACATGTTGCGGCAGCGCTGCCAACACGCCATCGAGCGTGCGCTTCCAACTCGCTGCGGTCTGCCCGGGAAGGCCGCACATAAGGTCGCACGACACATCGAGCCCAGCGTCCTTAACCGTCGTGATGGCAGCGAGCGCCCGATCGGCATCGTGAATACGGCCGATGGCGGTAAGTTCGGCATTATCGAGCGTTTGCACGCCCAGAGAGACGCGCGTGACACCAACCTTGGCAAGCGCAGCGGCAAGCTCGGCGGTCAGCGACTCAGGATTAGCCTCGCAGGTAAACTCAACGGGCTTGCACCACATGCAAATACGCCGGGCAAGCTCCACCAGACGCTCTCCCGCCAGCGACGGTGTGCCGCCGCCAACATAGACGGTGCGGACCTGTGCAAGCGCCCCGGTGTCTCCAAAGGCATCAAGGCGCGCATACAGCTGCACAAAATAGGCATCGAGCGCAGCGCTCAGGTCGCACGGAGCAAAACTGCGTGAGTCAAAGTCGCAGTACCGACACTTTTGAGCGCAAAACGGCACATGCACGTACAGCGCGGTAACGGCCACCGTTAGGCCTCCAGCGGATGGGCGGGCACCGACTCGCCAGCGGCAAGTGCGGCCTCGCAGGCCACCACATCGCGCTCGATATCATCGACCAATGCCATGAACTCCTCATATGTGGAGCAACGCACCACCTGGGCGCGCCAGGCTGCAGCATGGGGCATGCCCTTTAGATACCAGCTTGCATACGTACGGGCACGTGACATGAGCGGCAGAAGCTCATGCGTCAGCGTGAGATGCTCGCGCAGGGCGTCCAGGCGCTCGACAGAGCTGCGCACCGGCACCGGTACGCCATTGAGCGCAAGGGCGCGAGCATCACCAAAGACCCAGGGATTACCGTAGATACCGCGTGCGATAAACACCGCGCTGGCACCCGAGTTGCGCAGATGCTCCGCGGCATCCTCGGCCGAGAACACGTCGCCCGAACCGATAACGGGAATCTCGACGGCATCGGCCACCTCATCGACGACCGACCAATCGGCCTGACCCGTATAGAGCTGCGTGGCACAGCGACCATGCACCGCCACAGCAGCGGCGCCCGCCCCCTCGAGCATCTGGGCAAACGTCGCGGCATTGCGATCTTCGGCGTAAAAGCCTTTGCGGATCTTAACGGTCACGGGCACGTGCGCCGCGCCCACCGCCGCCTCGACGATCTTTTCGGCCAGCTCGGGCGTGCGCATGAGCGCCGAGCCCTCGCCTTTGGTGACGACCTTGCGAGCCGGGCAGGCCATGTTGATATCGATCAGCGACAGGCGATCGCCCACACGCTCCTCGACGGCAGCGACGGCGCTCGCAAATTGATCGGGCTTGGAGCCAAAGAGCTGTACGCAGATCTGCCGCTCCTCGTCTGCCGGCAGCACCAAGCGCCACGTCTTATTGCTGGCATAGGCAAGGCCCGCCACGCTCACCATCTCGCTATAGGCAAGATTGGCGCCGCGGCGGCGGCACATGATGCGATAGGCGGGATCGGTCACGCCGGCCATGGGAGCCATAAGGAACGGCTGCTCGGCATAGGCACCCAGCAGCCGCGTACTGTATTCAGAAAGCGCCATGGAACTACTCGTCCACCTTGAGGATCGCCATAAAGGCCTCTTGCGGGACCTCGACCGAACCGATGGCCTTCATGCGCTTCTTGCCCTCTTTCTGCTTCTCGAGCAGCTTGCGCTTACGCGAGATATCGCCGCCATAGCACTTGGCCAAAACGTCCTTGCGGCGCGCCTTGACGGTCGAGCGGGCAATGATCTTGTTGCCGATGGCACCCTGAATGGGCACCTCGAACAGCTGGCGCGGAATAATTTCCTTAAGCTTGTCGCACAACCCGCGGGCCAGCCCATAGGCCTTGTCCTTGTGCACGATAAACGAAAGCGCGTCCACCTCGTCGCCCGAAAGCAGGATATCGAGCTTGACGAGCTCGGAGGGACGATACTCGTTGAACTCATAATCGAGCGACGCATAGCCCTTGGTGCGGCTCTTGAGCTGGTCAAAGAAGTCCAGGATGAGTTCGGCGAGCGGCATGTCGAAGCGCATCTCGACCGATTTGCTCGTGAGGTGGATCATGTCGGTCGTAATGCCGCGGTGCTCGATAGCGAGCTGCATGACGGCTCCCGTATACTCGGGCGGGCAGATAATCTTGGCCTTGAGGTAGGGCTCCTCAATGCGCTCGATGCGCGTAGCCTCGGGCAGATCCTGCGGGCTGCGGACATCAATCATCTCGCCGTCGGTCTTGTAGACGTGGTAGTCCACCGAAGGGCTCGTGGCGATGAGGTCCAGGTTGAACTCGCGCTCCAGGCGCTCCTTGACGACCTCCATATGCAGCAGGCCCAAGAAGCCAACGCGGAAGCCAAAGCCGAGCGCCACCGAGGTCTCGGGCTCCCACACCAACGACGGGTCGTTGACATGCAGCTTATCGAGAGCGTCGCGCAGGTTCTCATAATCCTTGTTGTCGATCGGGAACAAGCCCGTGTAGACCATGGGCTTGGCCTCACGGTAACCGGGAAGCGGCTCAGGGCAGGGATTCGACGCCCACGTGAGGGTATCGCCCACGCGAACGGCCTCAGGGTCCTTCAGGCCCGTGACCACGTAGCCCACCTCACCGACCGTCAGCGCGTCGACCGGAGTCTCGGCGGGACGCTTGACGCCCACGCCATCGACCAAAAAGTCGCCCTCGGCCTGCATCATGCGCAGGGTATCGCCCTTCTTGATGGAGCCGTCAAAGACGCGGACCGTGGCAACGACGCCGCGGTACTCGTCAAAATACGAATCCAGGATGAGCGCCTTGAGCGGCGCCGTCGCATCGCCCTTGGGCGGTGAGATCAAAAAGACGATGGACTCCAGCAGATCATGGATGCCCTCGCCGGTCTTGCCCGATACGCATACGGCATCGTCGGCTGGAATCGCCAGGTCATCCTCGATCTCGGTCTTAACCTCGTCGGGGTGTGCCGACGGCAGGTCGATCTTGTTGATAGCGGGCACGATATCCAGGTTGGCGTTCATGGCGAGCGTCGCGTTGGAGACGGTCTGCGCCTCGACGCCCTGCGTGGCGTCGACGACGAGCACCGCACCCTCGCAAGCGGCAAGCGAACGCGAGACCTCGTAGGTGAAGTCCACGTGGCCCGGCGTATCGATCAGGTTGAACTGATACGTCTCGCCATCGTCGGCGTCATAGGAAACGCGAACGGCATTGGACTTGATCGTGATGCCGCGCTCGCGCTCGATATCCATGGTGTCGAGCAGCTGCGATTCCATGTCGCGCTCGTCGACGGTATGGGTGAGCTCGAGGATGCGATCACTGATCGTGGACTTGCCATGGTCGATGTGCGCAACGATCGAGAAGTTGCGGATGTGGGAAATGTCAATTGAAGTATTCATGCGGACTATCTTACCCGAGCGATACAAAAAATGGAGCCTGTTCCATAAAACAGGCTCCATTTATGCGCGTAATCTGTGTGGTGTGAAATTTACAACTTAGGCGTTGATGCTGTTCACGAGCTTGGCAAGACCGGACTTGCGGTTGGAAGCCTGGTTCTTGTGGATAACATGCTTGGCGGCAGCCATGTCGAGACGCTTGGTGACGGTCTTGAGGGCAGCCTGGGCCTTCTCGGCGTCGCCCTCGGCGACGGCGGACTGGACGTGCTTGGTCAGCGTCTTGAGCTCGGACTTGACAGCCTTGTTACGCATGCGAGCTGCCTCATTGGTGCGGATACGCTTCTTCTGAGACTTGATGTTTGCCACTTCTGGAGTTCCTTTCGAGTTCCTTGCAAAAAATGTATGACACCTCTGAGACACGGTGAGGTCATGCAAGCGCCTACTATAGCACGCTCCCCCTCAAAGGGATAGAACGAATTTGTCAAATAGACAGGTATCATCACGATTTTCTCAAGATGTTCGTAATCCAGAGCAAAAGCGCGTTCTGAGAATCGGCCGAACCCTTAAGAGCGAGCTCAACATCGACCGCGCCCTCGAGCGCCGCGACGAGCTCCGCCATCGAAAAGCGGCGTGCCCAGGTCAGGTGATTCTTAACCTGCCAGGGTTGAAGCTTGAGCGTCGCGGCAAGCTCGCGACCCTGCCCACGCGCATCGAGCGCCTTGGCGACGATAAGCTCGCGAATGCGTCCGCACAGCAGCGTGTAGGTCCACACATAGCTCTTGGCGGGTAGCAGCCCAAAGAGCTCAAGCGAGCGGCGCATATCACGAGCCGAGACCGCGTTGAGAAAATCCCAAGGCTGAACTTCGGCCGTGCGCACGATCCAGCGTTCCACATCGGCAAGCTCAATTTGCGGCGCATCGACCATCTGGGCAAGCTTGGCCAAGTCGTTATCGAGCATGCGAGTGTTTTCACCCGAACGCGAGACGAGTTCCTCGGCGGCCGCCGTCGAGATCGACTTGCCGTGCTGCGTCGCCATCTGCTGCACGCGGCGCGGTAGCTCCCAGCGCTTGGTGCCGGAGCAATCGATCACGGCCTTCTTGTCGATCTTGGCGATCGCCTTATACAGGCGCGTGTTCTTGGCAAGCGAGTCGGCGATGATGAGACAGACCGTTGTGGGGCTTGGACTCGCTAAATACTCGACAAGCGGCTCCGAGACCGCCTTGGCGAGCTTTGAGCAGCCGTCAAGGATTACCAAGCGAAACTCGCTGCCCATGGGAAAAGTGTTGAGCGATCCGATAATGGACTCGATATCGGGGTCCTTGGTCATGTCGCGCTCGTCGAGGTTGAACTCGACCATACCCGACTTTTCCAGACGTGCTTTCATACGCGAGACGGCGTGGTCGCGCTTGACTCCGTCGGTACCGACGATCAGATATGCCGGCAGCAGACCGGTTTCAGACATCGCGCTCCCCTCCCGCAGGCTCTCCTGTTCGTACCGTGCCATTCTATCCCACGGGTTGGTCCCGCGCCAACGGCAGCATCACGGTCGCTGACATCGCATGGCAAAACCGGCCGCAGTCGGCGAGACGGTAATGTCGCCTCTCTCGATAGTGCATGCGAACGCGCCGCCCGCATCGCTAACGGCATCGATGCAGGCATCGGATGGATGGCCGTAGCGGTTGCCCTCGCCCGCGCTCGCAATAGAGAGCTCGGGCTTAAGGGTTTCCAGCAGGTCTGTATCGACAGAATCTTTTGAGCCGTGATGGCCCAGCTTGAGCACATCGATATCACCCACCTCCTGTACAAACTCGCGCTCCTGATCGAGCTCGGCATCACCAGTGAGGAGCATACGCAGGCTTTTGCCTTCCTGAGCATAGGAGAGCAGCAAGACAAGCGAGTCCTCATTGCCCTCACCGTCAACCGTATCAAACGGCCACATCACACGAGCCCGAAATGCGCCGATATCGACTGTGTCTCCGCGAGCCACCTGCCGATACGTGACGCCTGGGCGATTCAGAACCTCAGCAGGCGCGCTGCCCAGCGCATCCGCCGCAACCGCAATGGTTCCCACCGAAAACCGATCGAGTACGTCGGGAAGACCGCCCCAATGGTCTTCATCCCAATGCGTCACGAAGACGGCGTCGATATGGTGGACGTTATTGCGAACCAACGCCGACACCACGCGCGCGTCGAGCCCACAGTCGACGAGCGCCACGGCGCCACCCTGACGAACCAGAATCGCATCGGCCTGGCCAACATCAAGGACTGTCACCGAAGGCGGCGCACATCGATCCCAATAGACATACGGAACGCCCGCTACAAGCATCAAACACAGCAGCCCCACTGCCATGGGCCGCGCGCGGGGGCGTGGCCACAAGACCAAGAGGACCACCAGCGAAAAAGGCACCACGTATACCAAGGGCGTATCGGGCGGAACGCTTACGGATGCGCCCGGAACGGCAGCAAAGAGCTGCTCAAAGAACAGGGCACAGCGAGCGATAGCCATGGGCACCACAAGCGCCCCGTGGCGCAAGAGCGGCACAAGCGAGCAAGGCACCAGCACAACCGAAGATGCGAGCAGCACGCTTATCACCGGACCGATCACGGCATTTGCAAGCGGGGCAATGAGCGAAAACATCCCAAATGCGGGAATGGTTACGGGAAGTGTCGCGATCTGTGAGCACAGCGTGACGGACAAAATACTGGCAACCCCCGATGGCACGCCCAGCTCGCCCAAGGCGTAGGTAGCGTAGGGGCAAAAACAAAGGATGGCAAAAACACTGGCGCACGATAGCTGAAAACCCATCTCGAACAATACTGTCGGCCGCAGCAACATAAAGATTGTCATGGTCAAAAATAGAGCCGAAAGGCCATGCCGACGACGTCCGGCGCCGTTGACGACAAGCGTCACCGCCACCATACAGCACGCGCGCACGGCCGAGGGCGAAGCGCCCGTAAAGACGGCATAGGCAGCAAGGGCCAGCACCAACAGCCCTCTCTGCAGCCCACGAGAGAGGCGAGTCTTTTGCAGGGCGCTCTCAATCACAAACCCAACGATGGCAAGATGGCTGCCCGAGACGGCGATAAGATGTGCGGTGCCCGTTACCGAAAACAAATCGCCCGCCGGCTGAGCACGCAGCTCGGAGGAGCGTCC
The DNA here is from genome assembly GCF_052065595.1 of Collinsella sp. HCP28S3_E12. Lineage (NCBI taxonomy): Bacteria > Bacillati > Actinomycetota > Coriobacteriia > Coriobacteriales > Coriobacteriaceae > Collinsella > Collinsella sp. HCP28S3_E12. The sequence continues at coordinate 46,887 of NZ_JBQHTS010000012.1, read as the reverse complement.
GCAGACAACGCCGGCAATGAGCGAGCGCGCCGGATCGGTCTCGGGCGCGATAACGGCAAGGAGCTCGTTTCGCAGCCAAGGCAACAGCCCCGGAAAGCCCTCGTCAACCGATACCAACCGGATGACCTTAACTTTTCGAAGCTCGCCCCGAAGCACGCGTGAGCGCCCATACGCATCATTCTCAAAACGCGAAATTCGACCGACAGCATGCACATGCGAACCGGCACCGAGCTCACGATCACACGACAGCCGTATCTCGCCCAAGCGCTTTCCACCCGCATATGAATCACAGGTATAGGAGTACGTCCCGTCATTGATGGATGGGTCACCCTGTACAACAAACTCGAGACTGCTCGCAGCTCGATTATCCAGTGCCGTCGAAGCACGCAGCGCCCCTATCGCCCAACCCGCGGACACGACCGCTCCCGCAAGGAGGCCGAGGGACGCGGCATACAGCCATCGCCTCCACCTCACAAGACGCATACAAAACCGAGCCAATACGATGCACGCGACAGCCGCAACGGGAATGGCCATAAGCAATGTGACGGGCGCTGCCCGCTCTCCCAGCAGCAAATCGGCTGCCACGTTAAGCACCAGGCCGCAGCTCGCACACAAGCCAGAACAAAGGGCCATCGTCCACGGCATCAGGGGCCGCGGCGGCATCACATGCTCGCACTCGGACACACTCATACGCAGATGCAATCTTTAATTTTGGCGAGCTTTTTCTCACCGATCCCCGATACGCGCATGAGGTCATCGACCGAGGCAAAGGCCCCGTTTTGAGTCCGCTCATCGATAATCGACTGGGCCGTAGAAGGCCCGATGCCCGAAAGCGTCTGCAGTTCCGCCGCACTTGCCGTATTGATATTCACAAGCCCCGACGAAGACCCCGCACCAGCAGTCATGGCAGCACCGCTATCGACCCCGCCGACCGCCGCAGCCGCTTGTTGCTCCCCCACCATCGGAACATAGATCTTTTGACCATCTGTGATCTTGGACGCACGGTTAAGCCCTGTCACATCCGCCTCAGCCGTGAGCCCTCCGGCGGCATCGATCGCTTGGGACACCCGCGCTCCGTCTTTGAGCCGGTACACGCCAGGCCTCGCAACGGCGCCATCGACATCGACGTACACCTCAGTAGCAGAAGAACTCTTGGCAGACGACTCATCGGCATCACCAGGTAACCCATCCCCGGCCCCGCGCACATCCGAGGCGCCCGCCTCATCACCACGCTCAAACGACACGCCGCTGGAGCGGCTACCAAAACTTGCCATCGCCAAGCCGCTCGCGGCGGCAATGACAATCAGAATCGCCACGACCATCGCCTTATGGCCGAGCAGCTTTTCTGCCCAGCGGTCCATCCGTTTAACCCGTTCGTGTTGCTCGCGTTGCGCCATAGCAAACACCTCCCAACACCATCGTGTCAGGAAACAAGCGCCGTAGCCTCCGCACGCCCACACCGGTTATCGAAGTCAAACCAAAAGCTGACCAAAACCTTGCAGGATAGTGTCCATTTATTCAGATACACGTCGACAAATGAACCGTTTATCGCCTAATGCCCAGGTAGATTAAGACCGACGATGCAAATGCACCGCCGGTCTATACACAACATTATTCGTGATCTTGGTAAATCTCACGTGGAGCAAGCTGAGGATGTTTACGTTTTAAGGTCTTAGGGGCCTTGTACGTGTTGCTCTCGAAGTCGATGTACTCGGTCTGTTTGAGCAAGCGCTCAATCATCTCCTCGTGATCGAACAGCTCCCACGCCTCATGCACGGCATCGAGTTTTGCGTGCGTCTCGGGGCGGCGCGGCATAAAGAGCGTGCAGCAATCGGGAGCAGCCTCGGTCGAGATATCGAAGGTACCGATTTCCTCGGCACGCGCGATGATCTCCTGCTTGTCCGAACCGATCAGCGGGCGGAACACGGGGATCTTGACGGCCTCGTTGACGGCCATAATGTTCTCGAGCGTCTGGGAGGCAACCTGACCGAGCGATTCACCGGTCACGATAGCCTTGGCGCCCTCGATATGCGCAATGCGCTCGGCAACCGAATACATAATGCGGCGGTACATGACCACGCGCAGGTTGCTGGGGCAGGCCACGGAAATCTCACGCTGGCAATCGCCAAACGGCACCACGTACAGGCGGCCGATCTGGACGCCCGGCGCAAGCGCACGGATAATGTCCTGCACCAAATACTCGCTCGTATCGGGTGTCTGCGGACGACCGGAGAAATGTACCGGCACGCACACCGCGCCGCGACGCGCGAGCATCCAGGTCGCCACCGGAGAATCGATGCCCGACGACAGGAGCGTCACAACCTTGCCGGCGGAACCCACCGGCAGACCGCCCACGCCGCGCTCGGAGCGCGCATACACGTAAACGCTACCCTGGACCACCAGTACGTGCACCATCGCGTCGGGGTCGTGCATCTGGACCTTTTTATCGGGGAAGGCCTCGCACAGTACCTCGCCAACCTGACGATTGATATCAATCGAGGTGAGCTCGTAGTCGGTGTTAGAGCGTTTGGCATGCACCTTAAACGAATCGAAGGGACCAAACTCGTGCAGCGCCTTCACGGCGGCGGCGCAGTACTCCTGCGGGTCGCGGTTGGTGTGATATGCCAGGGACACGCGGGCAACGCCGGGGACGGTGCGAATGACACGCGCCGCCTCGTCGGCCTGATGCTCGTTAAAGGTCACGAGGATATAACCGGAAATTCGAGACACGGCATTCACGGAAAAGGCGGCCAAGGCCGCCTTGATGTTATCCATGAGGATATGCTCAAAATGTGCGCGGTTCTTGCCCTTCAGTCCAACCTCGTGATAGTGGACCAGGCAGACGCGAGCTGCCATTTAGGCTTCAGCAACCTTGTGACCGAGCGCCTTCTTGTAACGAGCCTCGTCGTAGGAGATATCGCCGTCGACAATCTCGTCCATAGCCATCGAGATGGTATCGGCGCCGGAGAGGCCAATGGTAATGTCATCGACATCCTGAACGGCAAGCACGCGGTTGTGCTGGCCGCGCAGCATGCTGTTAATGTCGCAGGCGCGCTTGGAGGCAAGCGAGGCGAGCAGGAAGCGGTTGTGATCGGTCTTCTCCAGAAGATCGTCAATACAAGGCTTTACAACGGACACGGACCTCAGATCCTTTCATGCATATCGAGAACGCGAACGAGCTCATCGGTCGCGCGGTCGAGATCGTCATTCACCACGACGTCGTCGTAGCGGTCGGCAAGGGCAAGTTCATCGGCGGCGTTTGCCATGCGCAGCTCGATCGTCTCGGGCGTCTCGGTACCGCGACCGACCAGGCGATCGCGTAACACCTCAAGCGAAGGCGGCTTGATAAAGATCAACACGGCCTCGGGGAAACGCTCCTTGACCTGCAGGGCACCCTGGACATCAATCTCCAAAATCAGAGACGAGCCAGAGGCGAGCTTGGATGCGACCTCGCTCACCAACGTACCGTAGCAGTTACCGTGGACCTCGGCCCACTCAACAAACTCACCGTTTGCCACGCGGCGGTCGAACTCCTCGCGCGTCAGGAAAAAGTAGTTGACGCCGTCGACCTCACCTTTACGTGGCGCTCGCGTGGTAGCCGAAACCGTCAGGCCCAGGTTCGAGCGGCGCTCGCGCACACGACTGACGAGCGTCCCCTTGCCTGCACCTGACGGTCCAGAAATCACAAAGAGCTTTGAATCCTGAGCGCTCACTTATTTGGTCAGCTGCTCGAGGAGCTGCTCGCGCTGACGGACGCCGAGGCCCTGGACGCGACGGGTAGCGGAGATGCCGAGCTCCTCCATGATCTTGGCGGCCTTGGCCTTGCCATAACCGGGCAGAGACTCAATGAGGGTGGAAACCTTCATGCGGGAAGCGATGGGGTCATCGGAGTTGAGCACGGACTCGAGAGACTTCTCGCCCTTCTTGATCTGCTCGCGAAGCTCAGCGCGGGCGTGACGTGCGGCGGCAGCCTTCTCAAGAGCCTGCTTACGCTGCTCGTCGGTAAGCTGAGGGAGTGCCATTCGAACCTCCAAATAGTTGGGTTATATCTGATGCAATAATTGGCATTTTAGCACGTCAAACGCACTAAATGCCCAATCGACGGCTCCATAGGTTAGACGATACCTGCGAAAAGTGCAATATACGGAGGTCAAAGTTGAGCCCCTGACCTGTGATTCCACACAAAGGATGGGAAAGTTTTCGCAGGCACAAGGGCTAATTTGTGCTAATAAGACCCAAAAGTGGTGACTTGAGGGAATCTTTTACGCGACGTTTTCGACCAGCTCGGCGACGATGGCGTCAAAGGCCGCAACCGGATCGTCGGAGCCGGTAATAGGACGGCCCACCACGATGTGGCTCGCACCGCGCTCGATAGCCTGGGAAGGTGTCGCCACACGGGATTGATCGCCCAGGGCGGCACCCACCGGACGCACACCCGGAGTCACGATCAGCGCGTCGGGGCCGAGCAGCTCACGCATGTCGTGAGCCTCCATCGGCGAGCACACGATACCGTCGATGCCGTTGGCCTGAGCGAGCTTTGCCAGGCGAGCGGCCTCCTCGGCCACGGGCGACTCGACGCCGATCTCCGCCAGCGCATCCTGATTCATGCTCGTAAGCACGGTGATGGCGACGAGCTTGGCGCGGTCCTCGCGCGCCTCCTCGGCACCCTCGCGGCAGGCAGCGAGCATGGCGCCCGAACCCAAGCCGTGGACCGAGAGCAGGTCGGCACCGGCAAGCGAGGCCGAGCGAGCGGCACCGCGCACCTGATGCGGAATGTCATGGAACTTGAGGTCGAGGAAGACCTTAAAGCCCAAATCCTTGAACGTCTTGACGATCTCGGGACCCTCGGCGTAATAGAGCGTCATGCCCACCTTGAGCCAGGCGGCATGGCCCGAAAGCTCATGGGCGAGCTCGAGTGCGCGCTCACGGTCGCAGTCGAGGGCGACGATAACACGGTCGCGGGCATCGGTCTCTAGCATTCGAACGCACCTACCAGCTCGTTGATGTCCTTTACGCCCTGGGACTCCGCCCAGGCCTCGAGCTCGTGCGCGATCTTAAGCGAAGCACACGGGTCGACGAAGTTGGCCATGCCGACCGACACGCAGGTGGCGCCGGCCAGGATAAACTCGGCCGCATCCTCGCCGGTCATGACACCGCCGACACCGTTGATGGGGATATCGACGGCCTGGGCGACCTCCCAGACCATGCGCACGGCGATGTGGTGGCACAGCGGGCCCGAAAGGCCGCCCTTGGGCTTGGCCACACGGGACTTGCGGGTGTGCACGTCAATGGCCATGCCCTGGATGGAGTTGATGACCGAAAGGCCATCGGCGCCGGCAGCCTCGAGGGCGCGGGCGATCTCGGCGACGTTGACCGGAGCCATCTTAACGAACAGCGGCTTATCGGTCACCTTGCGGCAGGCAGCCATAACGGAAGAGGCGCCCTCGGGCGTGGAGCCCATGGCGGCACCGCCGGCGGCAATGTTGGGGCAGCTCACGTTGATCTCATAGCCGGCAGCCCAGGGGCACAGCTCGACATACATCTCGAGCGCGCGCACGAACTCATCAACGGAGTGACCGGCAACCTGGCAGATGACCTGGCAACCGTCCTTGGAGAGCTGCTCGAGCCACGGACCGGACTCGCGGGCGAAAGCGGCCACACCGGGGTTCTGCAGGCCCACGGAATTGATCATGCCGCCGGGGATCTCGGCCATGCGGGGTGCAGGATTGCCGGGCCAGGGCTCGGCAGCGCAACCCTTGGTGGTGATGGCACCCAGCTGGGAGACATCAAAGAAGTTCTGGAACTGCCAACCGTAGCCAAAGGTACCGGCTGCGGTGTTGATGGGGTTCTGCATCTTGACGCCGCCGAAATCGACGGACATGTTCACGGTACCCACTAGAAGACCACCACCTTGGAAGCATCAAACACGGGGCCGCACATGCAGGCGCCCTTCATACCGTCGACCGTCTCGACATTGCAGGTGTTGCAGGCACCAAAGCCGCAGCTCATCATGCGCTCGAGCGACACCTCGCAGTACGCGCCGGCCTCGGCGGCAGCGGCGGCGACTTTCTTCATCATAACGGCGGGACCACAGCTGGCGACGTAGTCGTAACCGCCCTTGCCGAGCAGCTCAGCGGCAGGATCGGTGCATAAGCCGTGCGTACCCAACGAGCCGTCGTCGGTGCACACGTTGACCGTGGCTCCCAGCGCGCGGAACTCATCGACGCCCACGACCTTGGACGCGGTGCCAAAACCCAGGCACACGTCAACGGCCACGCCCTGCTCGGCAAGCATGCCAGCGAGGCACAGCACGGGCGGAACACCGATGCCGCCCGCCACGAGCAGCGCCTTCCTGGTGCCCTCGGGTACCAGCCAGCCGCGGCCGCCAGGGCCCAACAGGTTGGACTTGGAGCCGGGGCCCATTTGCGACAGACGACGGGTGTCGTCGCCCACGACGGCGTACCACAGCTCGACGGTACCGGCCTCGGCGTCAGAGCGATAGAAGCTCAAGGGCACGCGAAGCAGCGAAGAGGCATCGCCGGGCACGGCGATGTTCACAAACTGACCGGGCTTGAGCGCACTTGCAAGCTTGGGGGCCGAAATAACGAGCGAGAAGATGCCGTCGGCGATCTCCTGGTTCGAGACGACCTCGAAGTCGTGCATGCGTGCAGTGGAAGGTGTGGGCATAGACGCTCCAATCCCCCATGCAGTTGCATGGACCAAACGAACAGAAAGCGCGGCACCGCAAGGGCACCGCGCGCAAAAGCGATAAGGCTATGCTAGCAGATGCAGCCGTCGGCAAGCGTCTGTTTACCGCCGACAAACACATCGGTGGCACGACCGGTGAGCGTGCGGCCGGCAAAACCGGAGTTCTCGGCGCGCGACTCGTAACCGTCCTCGCCGACCGTCCAGGTGACAGACGCGTCGAAGACGGTCAGGTCGGCAACAGAGCCCGCCTTGACCTGAACCTGGTCGAGGCCCAGGATCTCACGCGGCTTAATAGCCATGAGCTCGACCATGCGGCCCATACCCATCTTGCCCGTGTTGACCAGCTCGGTGAGCACGAGCGACAGCGAGGTCTCGAGGCCGATCATGCCAAAGGGCGCGAGCTCGAACTCACGGGCTTTCTCCCACGGCGTGTGGGGAGCGTGATCGGTGACGATGACGTCGACGGTGCCGTCGATGACACCCTGGCGGATGGCCTCGGCATCCTCGTCGGTACGCAGCGGCGGGTTAACCTTGAGCGAGGTGTTGTAGGTCTCGTCCAGGTCGTTCTCGGTCAGGAACATGTGATGCGGAGTGGCCTCGCAGGTAACCTGAACGCCAGCGGCCTTGCCGGCACGCACGAGCTCCAGGCCATGGGCGGTGGAGATGTGCTGGATATGCAGCTTGGCACCGGTCAGTTTGGCGATCTCGATGTCGCGGGCGATCTGGAGCTCCTCGCCGGCAGCCGGCCAGCCCTCGAGGGCCAGACGAGTCGAAACCTTGCCCTCGTTGATTTGGCCGTGGCCGACCAGGTCCTCGTCCTGGCAATGGCTCATGAAGACCTTGCCGAACATCTTGCCGTAGTCCATGCAGCGACGGAGCATGCCTGCACCCTGCACGCCGCGACCGTCGTCGGTGAAGGCGACGGCGCCGTGGGCGACCATATCGCCCATCTCGGACATAGCCTCGCCCTTAAGACCGCGGGTCATGGCGCCGGAAGGATAGACGCGGCAGTGGCCGACCTCGGCAGCGCGCGACTTGACGAACTCAACAACGGTACCGTTATCGGTAACGGGGTCGGTGTTGGGCATGGCGCACACGCCAGTGAAGCCGCCCTTGGCAGCTGCGCGGGTGCCGCTCTCGATGTCCTCTTTGACCTCGTAGCCGGGCTCGCGCAGGTGGACGTGCATGTCCACCAGGCCAGGGACAAGGTACTTACCGGAAAGGTCGCGGACCTCGGCTCCCTCGGCGGCGAGGTTCTCGCCGACCTCGGCGATCTTGTCGCCGTCGATCAGGACATCAACGACCCCGTCAAGCTCGACGGACGGATCGACGACGTGGGCATTCTTAAGAAGCAAGGCCATTATCGGCACCTCCAAGCAGCAGATACAGGATAGCCATACGCACGCAGATGCCGGCGTAGACCTGCTCCAGGATGACGGAGCGTTGCGGGTGGTCGGCCATATAGGAGTCGAACTCGACGCCACGGTTGATGGGGCCCGGGTGGCAAATGATCGCGTCGGGCTTCATGAGCTTCTCACGGTCCTTGGTCAGGCCGAAGAGCTTGTGGTACTCGCGAATGGTCGGGAACGGGGCACCCTCGAGGCGCTCCTGCTGTACGCGCAGCATGTAAACGACGTCCAGCTCGGGCAGGACGGAATCGAGGTCGCTCGTCACGTGGTCGCAGCCCAGAACCTCGGGCGCCGGCGGCAGCAGCGTGCCGGGGGCGACGGCGTAGGTCTCGCAGCCCATGATCTTCAACGCGGGGATCAGCGAGCCGCAAACACGGGAGTGGGCGATGTCGCCGACGACGGCGACTTTCAGACCGTGGAAGTCACCCTTGTGCTCCCAGATGGTGTACAGGTCAAGCAGGGCCTGCGTGGGGTGATTGTGCTTACCGTCACCGGCGCAGATAACACTCGCGGGCGAATTCTGCGTGACGATGTAGGGAGCACCGGCATGTTTGTCGCGCACGACGATGCAGTCGATCTTGTAGGCGTTGAGCGTCTCGACGGTATCGACGAGGCTCTCGCCCTTGACCGTGGAGGTCGAGGAGCCGCCAAAGTTGAGGCTGTCGGCCGAAAGACGCTTCTCGGCAAGCTCGAAGGAGCTGCGGGTACGCGTCGAGGGCTCGTTGAACATATTGACGATAGTCTTGCCCTTGAGCGTGGGGACCTTCTTGATGGCACGCTCGTTGACCTCGGAGAACGCCTTGGCGGTCTCGAGGATGAGCTTGATGTCCTCTTCGGAGTACTCGGTAATGTCGATCAGGTGCTTATGATTGAACGCCACGGTACTACTCACCTCCCAGCGGCGCGGAGCCCACGTGGGAACCCGGCGCGACGTCGTTGATCTCGACAGCGGTACGGCCGTCGACTTCCTTCATATATAGGTGCACGTTCTCCTCGTGCGACGAGGGAACGTTCTTGCCGACAAAGTCCGGCGAGATAGGGAGCTCGCGGTGGCCGCGGTCAACGAGAACTGCCAGCTCGATGCGGCTCGGACGGCCCAGGTCCATAACGGCGTCCAGAGCGGCGCGGATGGTGCGACCCGTGTACAGGATGTCGTCAACCAAAACGACGCGCTTGCCGTCGACGCTGAAGGGAATGTTGGTAGCGTGGATCGCGGGAGCGAAGTTAGTCGCATAGTCATCGCGATAGAAGCTGATGTCCAGGCTGCCGAGCGGGACGTCAACACCCTCGATCTCCTTGATCGCCTCGGCGAGCTTCTTTGCCAGAAGGTCGCCGCGCGTGACGATGCCGACCAGAGCGAGGTCTTCACAGCCCTCGTTGCGCTCGAGAATCTCGTGCGCGATGCGGGTCATCGCTCGGTTGACGGCGGTCTCGTCCATGATGACCGCCTTGGGGGAAGTCGTGCCCATCGATCTCCTTCCTCACATGTCTTGACTGCTGATACAGTCAAAAAAATAGATGCCCGACCGCTCAAAGCGGACCAGACACCCACAGGAAGGACTGCTCTATGGCAGCAATATAAATCCATGTGGGTATCTCGTACCCCTTTAATGGTCAAGGGATAGTGTAGCCAACCCCGAGCTTAATTGCGAGCATTAATACGGAGCAATCCGCAAACGGACTCAACGCTCCATAAACCTATATATATTTGCGGGACAAGCTTGAAAACGTCGATGCGAGCTGGCATAATCCCCTCTGCTACACGCAAATCGGATCTACGTCCAGGGCCGTAGCGTGGGCACTATCGCCATAAGAGAAATATCTCTGTGTAGATTACGCACAGGGAGCTGCTTCTGTGCTATAGTTCAGGCTTGTTTGTTAACGCGACATGTTCGTTTGTCGCCCAAGGAGGGTCAGTTATGTCCAAAGTTTGCGAAGTTTGCGGTAAGCACCCCGTTGCCGGTCGCTCCATCAGCCACTCTCACCGCGTCACCAACCGTAAGTTCCGCCCCAACATCCAGCGTGTCTACGTCGTCGTCGATGGTCACCGTCGCAAGATGAACGTTTGCTCCACCTGCCTTAAGTCTGGCAAGGTTGCGCGCTCCTAAATAAGGTCTTACCAACAAGTACCTCGGACTCTCCGGGTCAAAGACCTCGCGTTCACATAGAACTTACCAAAGGCGTCCTCTCTTGTGGAGGGCGCCTTTTTGCACTCATTGGGGACAGACTTACATGGGTGTTTTCACTCATTGGGGACAGACTTACATGGGTGTTTTCACTCATTGGGGACAGACATGATGCGTGTCTGCGGCGCCCCGACTAGCTCCGGCCCCTGCCTCACGCAGCTTCCTTCCAGCCCGCAGTGGCCTTGGTCACACTTGTAGCGCCGATACCGGTGATACGGGCAATTTGCTTGACCGTGAGATGTGCCTGCCTGAGCCTCAGCAGGCAGGCATCGCGTTCGGGGCGTGGCAGGGCCTTAAGCAGCGTAGGATCTATGCTCGGCAGGACTTCGCGCGCAACGGAAAGGGCCTCCTCATCGGGGATCCGACGGCGTGGAAGAACCTCCACCGACCAGATGCGCCCGGCAGCTTCCTTGAGATGTTCGCAATAGCAACGGGAGCCTCCGACAATATCGAGCATAGGGGCCGCATCACAAATGTCAAAGGGATCGTAGCCCAGCTGATATGCCTTGAAGCTTGACCATCGGTACGCCTCGAGTGAGTCGAGCGAACCTTTCACAGGATTGAGATGGATATAATCGAGCAGCTGCACCGCCATAACAGGTCCAGAACAGCGAAATGGCAAAACGATGTCTGTCCCAAATGAGTGAAAGCACTCATATAAGTCTGTCCCCAATGAGCGGGCCGATGCCAGGCTGATATTTTAAATTAAAACGCTTCAGTAGATTGAAGCGTTTTAGTGTGCCTTTTACGGGAATCTTACCGTTCGCCGAATAATTTCTTGCTATCATGCAACACGTAGGGTAAATCTCCGATCGCAAGGAGACACAAATGGTGAAAAAGTCACCGGAAAACACTACTCCCGCAATTGTGGACAACGTAGAGGCGCTTGAGGCTAAGCTCGCTCAGATGCGAGAGGCCCAGGCGCTTTTTGCTACGTACACGCAGGAGCAGGTCGACAAGATCTTCTACGAGGCCGCCATGGCCGCCAACAAGGCTCGTATCCCGCTGGCGAAGATGGCCATCGAGGAGACCGGTCGCGGCGTTCTTGAGGACAAGGTCATCAAGAACCACTACGCCGCAGAGTACATCTACAACGCTTACAAGAACACCAAGACCTGTGGTGTCATTGAGCGCGACGAGGCCTACGGCATCACCAAGATCGCTGAGCCCATCGGCATCGTGGGCGCCGTCATCCCGACGACCAACCCCACCTCCACCGCGATCTTCAAGACGCTGATCAGCCTGAAGACCCGCAACGCCATCATCATCTCCCCGCACCCGGCTGCCGCCAAGTGCACCATCGCCGCCGCCAAGCTCGTGCTTGACGCCGCCGTCAAGGCCGGCGCCCCCGAGGGCATCATCGGCTGGGTCGATGTCCCCTCCATCGAGCTGACCAACATGGTCATGCGCGATGTCGACATCATCCTCGCCACCGGTGGCCCGGGCATGGTCAAGGCCGCCTACTCCTCGGGCAAGCCCGCCCTGGGCGTTGGCGCCGGTAACACCCCGGTCGTCATCGACGACACCGCCGACGTGCTGCTCGCCGTCAACTCCATCATCCACTCCAAGACCTTCGACAACGGCATGATCTGCGCTTCCGAGCAGTCCGTGACCGTCATCGACACCATCTATGACCAGGTTAAGGCCGAATTCCAGAAGCGCGGCTGCTACTTCGTCAAGCAGGGTGCCGAGATGGAGGCCCTGCGCGGCGCCATGTTCAAGAACGGCGCTCTCGATCACCGCATCCCCGGCATGGCTGCCGCCAAGATCGCCGAGCTCGCCGGTATCGAGGTTCCCGCCAAGACCAAGATCCTGATCGCCGAGGTCACCTCCACCGACCCCGCCAAGGAGGAGTTCTCCCACGAGAAGCTCTCCCCTGTCCTGGCCATGTATCACGCCAAGGACTTCCAGGAGGCCGTCGACAAGGCCGAGCACCTGGTACTCGCCGGTGGCCCGGGCCACACCGCCTCTCTGTACGTGCATCCCGCCCAGGCCGATAAGATCAGCCTGTTCGAGCATGTCATGAAGGCCTGCCGTATCGTCATCAACACCCCGTCCTCGCACGGCGGCATCGGTGACCTGTACAACTTTGGCATGAAGCCGTCTCTGACCCTGGGCTGCGGCTCCTGGGGCGGCAACTCCGTCTCCGAGAACGTTGGGGTGAAGCACTTGATCAACGTTAAGACTGTGGCCGAGCGCCGTGAGAACATGCTGTGGTTCCGCGCTCCCGAGAAGGTCTACTTCAAGAAGGGTTCCACGCCCGTCGCTCTCGACGAGCTGGGCAGCGTCATGGGCAAGAAGCGCGCCTTTATCGTCACCGACCAGTTCCTCTTCAAGAATGGCAACACCCGCGCCATCGAGGCCAAGCTCGACGAGATGGGCATCGCCCACGACTGCTTCTACGACGTCGAGCCCGATCCGTCGCTGCAGTGCGCACGTCGCGGCGCCAAGCAGATGGCTCTCTTTGAGCCGGACGTCATCATCGCCGTTGGCGGTGGCTCCGCTATGGACGCCGGCAAGATCATGTGGATGATGTACGAGCACCCCGAGTGCAAGTTTGAGGACATGGCCATGGACTTCATGGACATCCGCAAGCGTATCTTCACCTTCCCCGAGATGGGCAAGAAGGCCTACTTCGTCGCCGTCCCGACCTCTTCGGGCACCGGTTCCGAGTGCACGCCCTTCGCCATCATCACCGACAAGGAGACCGGCATCAAGTGGCCGCTCGCCGACTACGCGCTGCTCCCCAACATGGCTATCGTTGACGCCGACAACTGCATGACCGCCCCGCGCGGCCTGACCGCCGCCTCCGGCATCGACGTCATGACCCACGCCATCGAGTCCTATGTCTCCATCATGGCCTCCGACTACACCAAGGGCCTCTCCGAGCGCGCTGCCAAGCTCGTCTTCGAGAACCTGCCCTCCAGCTTCGAAAACGGCGCCAAGGACCCGCATGCCCGCGAGGAGATGCACAACGCCTCCTGCATGGCCGGTATGGCCTTCGCCAACGCCTTCCTGGGCCTCAACCACTCCATGGCCCACAAGCTCGGTGCCTTCCATCACCTGCCCCACGGCATCGCCAACGCCATCATCCTGACTCGCGTCATGCGCTACAACGCCGCCGAGGCCCCCGTCAAGATGGGCACGTTCTCCCAGTATCCTTACCCCAACGCGCTGCACAACTACGCCGAGATGGCCAAGTACTGCGGTATCGAGGGCAAGGACGACAAGGAGATCTTCGAGAACTTCATCACGAAGCTCGAGGAGCTCAAGGACTTCATCGGTGTCAAGAAGACCATCGCCGACTACGGTGTTGACGAGCAGTACTTCCTCGACACCCTCGACGAGATGACCGAGCAGGCATTCAACGACCAGTGCACCGGCGCTAACCCGCGCTACCCGCTCATGAGCGAGATCAAGGAGCTCTACCTGGACGCCTACTATGGCCGCGAGCCCCAGGACTACGCCGTCTGCTAGTTTTTAGCACGGTTATTTCGGCGGGGGTGAACGGGCGCACGCACGCCCCCGCCGCTGCTTCTATCGCATCGTTGAAAGGATGCAATCATGCTGCTCCCCGAATCCAAGACCGAGCTCGTCCGTCGCGGCAACAAAGTCGTTTACGACCTGGGCGACAAGATCGTCAAGGTCTTTAACGAGACCAAGCCCGTCTCCGACGTGTTCAACGAGGCTTTGAATCTTGCCCGCATCAATGAGTGCGGCATCCGCAGCCCCAAGGCTCTCGAGGTTTCTCAGCTCGAGAACGCCAACGGCTGGGCGCTCGTGACCGAGAAGGTTCCGGGCACTACCCTTGCCGAGAAGATGACTGCCGAGCCCCAGCGCTTTGGTGAGTACCTCGAGATGTTCGTCGACCTCCAGATCGAGATCCACGGCTACACCTCCCCGCTGCTCAACCGTCAGCGCGACAAGTTCGCCCGCATGATCGACAGCCTCGATCAGCTCAATGCCACCACGCGCTACAACCTTCAGGAGCGTCTGGACGGCATGACCAAGGAGTTCAAGGTCTGCCACGGCGACTTCAACCCCTCCAACGTCATCGTTGGCGACGACGGCCAGCTGTACGTCTGCGACTGGGCACACGCCACCCAGGGCTCCCCTGCTGCCGACGTTGCCACCAGCTACCTGCTCTTTGCCCTCAACAGCAAGGACCAGGCCGAGGCCTACCTGGAGCTCTACTGCGATCGCGCCGACATGCCCATGCAGGTCGTGCGTCAGTGGACGAGCATCGTCGCCGCTTCCGAGCTCGCTCGTAAGCGCAACGTGAACGATGAGTTCCTGAAGAACTGGATCGACGTCGTCGATTATCAGTAATATCTGAGCGATTTATTTCGCATCGGAGGCACAAAGGAAAACCCCACAGCTCGCATGGGCTGCGGGGTTTTCCTTTTAGCAAGAAATGTCCCTTAGACGCAAAAGCGGCCCTGCATCTCTACCTCGAGAGACGCAGGGCCGCTTAACAAGTGCACTAAACGCAGCGGGCTCGATTAACGGCGTGCTGCTTTCACAAGCTCAGCGACCTTGGCGACAATCTCATCGATTGCCACATCCTCGCGCTCGCCCGTGGCACGGTCCTTGAGCTCGACGGTGCCGTTCTTAAGGCCGCGCTTGCCGAGCACCACCTGATAAGGGAAGCCCATAAGGTCGTTGTCGGCAAACTTAAAGCCGGGACGCTCGTCACGGTCGTCAACGACAACCTCGATACCCTCGGCGCACAGACCCTCGACGATTTGATCGCAAACAGAAGCGCACTCCTCCTTCTTGGGGTCGAGCGGAATCACCGCAACCTCGTACGGGGCAACAGAGACCGGCCAAACGATACCGTGCTCGTCGTTGTGCTGCTCCACGACGGCAGCGAGCGAGCGGGACACGCCCACGCCGTAGCAACCCATGATAAGCGGCTTCTCCTTGCCGTCCTCGTCCATAAAGGTGGCACCCATGGCTTCGGAGTACTTGGTGCCCAGCTGGAAGACCTGGGAAACCTCGATACCGCGAGCAGCGGAGAGCGGCTTGCCGCAGTGCGGGCAAGGGTCGCCGGCAACGACGGTAACCAGGTCGGCCCACTCGTCGACGGTAAAGTCGCGCTCGGGGCAGGCACCGGTAAAGTGATAGTCGACTTCGTTGGCACCGCAGGCCCACTGCTTGGACTCGCGCAGGCTCTCGTCGCAGACCAGACGAATGCCCTCGGGCAGGTTAACCGGTCCGATAAAGCCCTTATGCAGACCGTAGGTCTGGAGCTCCTCGTCGGTCATCATGCGATAGCCCTTGCCAAAGACATGCTCGGCCTTGCAGTCGTTGAGCTCATGATCGCCCGGAACGATGGCCACAACCGGCTTGCCCTCGGCGTCGATGAGAGCCAGCGACTTGCGCGTACCGTTCTCGGGGAAGCCGAAGAACTTGGCGACGGCCTCGATGGTGCCCATACCCGGAGTCTCGACCTTGGTGAGTGTGCCGTCGCCGGGGCCCTCGGTCACAACGACCTTGGTGCTTGCCGCCTCGTCATCGGCAGCAAAGCCACAATCGTCGCAGTAGACCAGCGAAGCCTCGCCGGCCTCTGCCAGCGCCATAAACTCGACGGAAGTGTCGCCACCGATCTCGCCGGAATCGGCGACGACGGGCAGGGCCTTAATGTAGCAGCGCTCGCAGATATTGGCGTAGGCCTGCTTCATCTTGTCGTACTCCTCCTGCAGGCTCTCCTGCGTGGCAGAAAAGCTGTAGGCGTCTTTCATGATGAACTCGCGACCGCGCATCAGGCCAAAGCGGGGACGGAACTCGTCGCGGAACTTGTCCTGGATGTGATAGAGATTCACCGGCAGTTGCTTGTATGAACGCAGCTCGTTGCGCACCAGGGCAGTCACGGTCTCCTCGTGCGTGGGGCCGAGCACGAACTCGCGGCCGTGGCGGTCATCAAAGCGCACGAGCTCCTTGCCATAGGCATCGATACGGCCGGACTCACGCCACAGCTCGGCATCGACCATGATGGGCATCATGAGCTCCTGGGCGCCGGCGGCGTCCATCTCGTCGCGCACGATGTTCTCAATCTTGCGAATCGAGCGCCACGCGAGCGGCAGATAGGAATAGAGACCGGCGGCCTCCTTGCGGATCATACCGGCACGGAGCAGCAGGCGATGGCTCGCAAGCTCAGCGTCGGCCGGATCCTCTTTGAGCGTCGGAGCATACAGCTTAGACATATACATTGGTCGGGTCATTTATTTCTCCTCAATAAGCTTGTCGACCTCGGCCATAAGCGCGTCGACAATTTGGTCCTCCGCTACTTTACCAATGATCTGGCCGTGCGAAAAGAGCAGGCCCTGACCACGTCCGCAAGCAACGCCCAGGTCGGCATCAGAAGCCTCACCAGGGCCATTGACGGCACATCCCATGACGGCAATCGAAAGCGGCGCGGCATAGTTCTTAAGCCGCTCGGTTACTTCCTCGGCGATTGCGATCAGGTTAACCTGACAGCGGGCGCACGTGGGGCACGAGACAATCTCGGGGCCGCGGCGACGCAGGCCCAGCGACTGCAAAATTCCCCAGGCGACCGGCGGCTCCTCAACCGGATCGGCCGTGAGCGAAACGCGCATGGTGTCACCGATTCCCTCGGACAGCAGGATGCCAAGGCCCACCGAGCTCTTGATGGTGCCCTGTAGCTTGGTACCCGCCTCGGTTACACCCAGGTGAAGCGGAACGTGGGGAATCTCACGCGACAGGGCACGATAGGTGTCGAGCGTCGTTTGCACGCTATGGGCCTTGGCCGAAAGCACAATGTCCGTAAAGCCGCGGTCTTCAAAATGCTTGACGAAACGTTCGCTCGACATCACAAGCTTTTCGGGCTGCGTGAGGTCGTCGCGCTCAGCGATATCCTGCTCAAGCGAACCAGCATTGACGCCGATACGAATCGCACAGCCCTCGGCACCCGCAGCATCGATCACCGCGTCAACCTTGGCCCAATCGCCGATATTGCCGGGATTGATGCGCAGCTTGGCAGCACCGGCCTCAACGGCACCAATGGCGAGCTTATGGTTAAAGTGGATATCGGCAACGATCGGCACCGGAGACTCGGCACAGATGGCGCGGAAACCCTCAAGCGCGGCCTCGGTGGGCACGCTCACGCGCACGATATCGCAGCCAGCCTGCGCCAACGCGCACACTTGCGCAAGCGTTGCCTGGGCATCAGCGGTATCGGTGCAGGTCATGGATTGGACCACCACCGGCGCGCCTCCACCGATCTGCACGCCGCCCACATGCACGGGGCGCGTCAACTCGCGAGGCAAAGGATGGGATAAAGACAATCCAAACACTCCCCTACAGAATAAATCGAAGGATGTCGGAACGAAGCATATAGACAAACAGCAGCGCAAAGAGCGCGATGCCCACATAGCTCACAATCGTCTGGACCTTGAGCGGAAGCTCGCGGCCCGCAATCTTTTGAATGATCTCGATGACCAACTTGCCGCCATCGAGTGGCGGGATGGGCAGCAGGTTCATAAAGCCAAGCGAGAACGAAATGAGGGCGGCAAACGAAAGGAACGTGGCAGGGCCGGCAGCAGCAGCTTGCGAGGACATAACGCTAATACCCACGATCGAAGAGGACTGATCGAGAATCTCCATCGTATGCTGAGGCTGGAGCAGGCGCATCACGCCCTTCGCTGTCTGCACGACATAGGAGAACGACAGGCGAGCCGACGTGATAGGGTCTAAACGGACCACCTGCGTAGAGACATACACACCTAGGCGTTCGTCCTCTTTGAGCGCAACCGTGGTCGAATGCTTCTTGCCGTCACGCTCGTACTCAATGGCGATATCGTCCTTACCGGCAGCCTTGCCAATGGCATCGTAAACGTCCATCCAGGTAGAGCACGATACTCCGTCGACCGAAAGAATCGCGTCGCCATCCTCGATTCCCGCCGCGGAGGCAATCGAGCCTTCGTCAACCTGGCCGATCACATTGGTGTCCACCGGCACCGTGACACCCGCGATGGAATAGATGCTCATAAGGAGCAAAAAGCCCGTCAGGATATTGACGATAATGCCCGCAAGCAGCATAAAGGCACGCTTGACAAAGCCCTGACCCAAATAGGTGTGCGAGCGCTCGCGTGCAAGGAATTCGGCCTCGCCGCACGGCAGTTCCCATACATCGCCCTCGGCAGTCGCGTGCTCGCGATCGAACCGACGGCCGTCAAAGGTGGTATAACCCGCTGCATCACGCGGCAGGGTCTGGTACTTGGTGGGATAGTAACCAGGCGAAGGCTTTTCTCCTTCTTCATACCAAGGAGCTATGGAGCCCCAACCCAGCAGCAAAGCACAGGCCTCGAGCACATCCTCCTCGGACAGCTCAAGCTCGACGGCAAGATCGGCCACCGTCACACGGCCGTGGCGATAGATGGCGGCAAGCACGCGATCGGCATACGAGACATCGGTCGGATCCATGCCACAGATGGCAGCATACCCACCCAGCAACAGCGGGGTCACGCCAAACTTGGTGCCGATCCGACGAGACGTATGGTGGATATCAAAGCGACACGGCAGGCCCAAAAAGAACTCAGTCACCCGGACGCCGCAGGCACGCGCCGCCAAAAAGTGGCCGCCCTCGTGCAAAAACACGAGGACGGAAAGCATCAGCAGGCCCCAAAAGACCGATGAGAGAACGCTCAGAACAGTTTCCATAAAACGAAAAAGCAATCCTTATGGGTTAAAAACGGGTTGCGGCGAGCACTTGCGCGGCCTTTTCACGCGCCCACGCATCGATACCGCGAAGCTGTTCAAACGAATCGACCGTCTGCGCATCATGCGCATCCATACAGGATTCCACAATGCGATCGATATCGGTAAAACTGCAGCCATCATGCAGGAAGGCATCGACGGCGACCTCGTTGGCGGCATTGAGCACGCACGGCATGGTGCCGCCCGTCTTGCCCGCACGCTCGGCCAGCGCCAGGCAGCGGAACGTATCCATGTCGGCCGCATCAAAGGTAAGCTGACCCAACTCGCGGAAATCGATGCGCGGAGCCGGAGTATCCCAGCGCTCGGGATACGAGAAGGCAAACTGGATGGGAATGCGCATGTCAGATGCCCCGAGATGCGCCATCACGGAGCCGTCGGCAAACTCGACCATCGAATGGATCTTTGACTGGCACTGCACGACCACGTTGATAAAGTCGAGGTCGCAACCGAACAAGTGCATCGCCTCGATACGCTCCAGGCCCTTGTTCATGAGGGTAGCGGAGTCAATCGTGATCTTGGCACCCATAGCCCACGTAGGGTGCGCCAGGGCATCGGCGCGCGTCACACGGTCGAGTTCCTCGCGCGAACGGCCAAAGAACGGACCGCCCGAACAGGTAAGCCAAATACAATGGGCCTCGCGCGGATTCTCACCCAGATAGCATTGGTAAATTGCAGAGTGCTCGGAATCGACCGGGATAAGCTGACCGGGCTGAGCCAACGGCATCAGCAGGTCACCGCCAACAACGAGCGACTCCTTATTGGCAAGGGCAAGGCGCTTATTCGAGGTCAAGGCCGCATGGCTCGCCTCGAGACCGGCGGCGCCCACAATAGCGACAAGCACGCAGTCAACATCGTCGCGACGCGCGAGCTCGCAAACCGCTTGCGCACCTACGCCGAGCTCCGTTCCCTCGGGCAACTCCTGCAGCACGGCGTCATCGCCATGAGCGACATCGGCCACGGCAACCGCCGGAACCGAGAACTCGCGGGCAGCGGCAACGAGCTCGGAGGTGCTGGAACTAACGGAAAGCGCCGTCACCTGCAGACGATCGGCATGCTGACGGCAAACATCGAGCGCCTGAGTGCCGATAGAGCCCGTACAGCCCAGGATGGCAACACGGAGACGTCCATCGGAGCCATAGGTCGTCTGGAAGGACATTACAGCACGCCTCCGATCATCAGCATCAGCTGCGCGGTGATGCAGCCGAAGATAAGCGAATCGCTACGATCGAGCATGCCGCCGTGGCCCGGGATAAGGTTACCGGAATCCTTGACGCCCACACCGCGCTTGATGCGCGACTCGATAAGGTCGCCGATAACGCCCAGGATGGACACAACCACGCCACAAAGCAGCGCATAGGGCAAGCTCAGCTTATAGAAATGCGTCGCCCACAAAATGAGCCAGATGAGAACCGAGCCCAAGATGCCACCAACAAAGCCCTCCCAGCTCTTGTTGGGAGAGATCTTGGGAACCATCTTGTGTTTGCCGATACGGCTGCCCACGATGTAGGCAAACGAATCGGAGACCCAAAGGGACGCGCAAACACCCACTGAAAGCAGGGCGCCGGCAAAACCGGGCACG
The DNA here is from genome assembly GCF_052065595.1 of Collinsella sp. HCP28S3_E12. Lineage (NCBI taxonomy): Bacteria > Bacillati > Actinomycetota > Coriobacteriia > Coriobacteriales > Coriobacteriaceae > Collinsella > Collinsella sp. HCP28S3_E12. The sequence continues at coordinate 26,266 of NZ_JBQHTS010000012.1, read as the reverse complement.
GCATCGCGCAGCAGCACAATAGCCGACAGCATAAAGCCTGTGTAGATGGGACCCATGAGCGTCACGGCCACATCAGAGATGCGGGTACGCGGCGACCAAACATACCAAATGCCCACCGCGAGCATCAGTGCGAAAAGCAGGGCGTTCAGCAAAAGCGAATCGCCAAGCGCCGATAACGGAAAGAGCACGGCGGCAATAATGCCCAGATGCTCGTTGGCGACTTTGCCATCGAGCCTCGTCATACGGAAAAACTCAAAGCAGCAAAGCCCGCTCATGACAGAGACAAAAATGGCGGTGGGCACGATACCCAAAACCAGGCACAGGATAAAGACAACGGCGTAGACGATACCGGCGGCGGCACGGGTAATAAAGCCCGCAAGCCACGAACCGGTGCCGCTCTTCGCTGCAGGCGCTCCCGCAGTGGCAGCTTTGCGCGCAGGCGTCTTGGGAGCAGATGCCTTGGGACGATCGGACACGATTAAGCCTCCTCGGTCTTGCTCAGTCCACCAAACCTACGGTCACGGCCCTGATAGGCCAAAATGGCGTCGACAAGGCCCCAACGATCAAAGTCAGGCCAATAGGTATCGGTGACATAGAACTCGGAATAAGCCACCTGCCACAGCAGATAGTTCGAAAGGCGAAGCTCACCAGAGGTGCGAATGACCAGCTCGGGATCGGGAAGACCGGCGGTGTACAGGTGCGAAGCAACCATATCATCGTCGATAGCAGCAGGGTCGATCTTGCCGGCGGCAGCATCGAGCGCAAGCTGACGGGCGGCACGGGTAATCTCGGCACGCGCGCCGTAGTTGACGGCAAGCGCCAGCGTCATACCGGTGTGATCAGCGCACTCGGCAAGACCGCATTCAAAAACGTCGCGGGTCTTCTTGGGCAGCGCGGAAATATCACCCAAAAAGACAACACGGACGTTTTCGCGCTTCAGAAGCGGCAGCTCATCGATAAACGTCTTGGCAAACAGATGCATCAAGACGTTAACCTCATGCTGCGGGCGGTTCCAGTTTTCGGTTGAAAACGCATAGGCGGAAAGCACGTCGACGCCCAGACGCACGCAGGCGGTAATGATCTCACGAAGGGAGACGATACCCGCCTTGTGGCCCTCGGTACGGGCAAGACCTCGCGCCGTAGCCCAGCGACCGTTGCCGTCCATGATGCACGAGATATGGCGCGGAATGTTATTGAGGTCAAGGTCGGAAAAACCGACGCCCGCAGGGGCGTCGGCAAAGTACTCGACCAGTTTGTTCTCGTCGTATTGCACCTTAGATCTCCATGACCTCGGCTTCTTTTTCCTTCAGAAGCTCCTCGACCTTGGCGACATACTCGTCGGTATGCTTCTGCACCTTGGCCTGCTCACGGCGGACGTCGTCCTCGGTAAGCTCCTCATCGCGCTCGAGCTTGTTGTTAAAGTCGCGACGGATGTTACGGATAGACACCTTGGCCTGCTCGGCGTACTCGCGGCACTCCTTGACGAGCTCGCGACGGCGCTCCTCGGTGGGAGCCGGGAACGGAAGACGAACAACGGTGCCATCGGAGTTGGGGGTAATACCCAGATCGGAAGCGCCGATGGCCTTGACGATGGCGTTGATAAGCGCCTTATCCCACGGCTCGATGAGCAGCATGTGGGCCTCGGGGGTCTTTACGGCGGCAACCTGCGTGACCGGCGTGGGAACACCGTAATAATCGACGGTGATGTCGGACAGAATGTTAGCGTTGGCTCGGCCGGTACGGACCTTGGAGAAGTTATGCTTGAGGGACTCGAGCGACTTGTCCATGTGGGCGGTGATGTTCTCTGCCATGCTTAATCCTCCTGATAGACGAGCGTGCCGACGGGCTCACCCGAAAGCGCGCGCTTGACGTTGTCCTCGCCATCGATGTTGAGGACCAAAATGGGCATACGGTTATCCTGGCACAGGGCCGTAGCCGTAGAATCCATAACCTGCAGGCCGCGGACGAGCACCTCGTGATAGGTGATCTTGTCAAAGCGGACGGCATCGGCGCACTTGACGGGATCCTTGTCGTAGATACCGTCGACCTTGGTGGCCTTAATCAGAATCTCCGCACCGATCTCGCAGGCGCGAAGGGCCGCGGCGGTGTCAGTCGTAAAGTACGGATTGCCCGAGCCGGCTGCGAAGATAACGACATTGCCCTTGGACAGGTGATTGATGGCGCGACGACGAATATAGGGCTCGCAAATCTCATTCATCTGGATGGCACTCATAACGCGGCAGGGAACATCGTTATGCTCGAAGGCATCCTGCAGGGCGAGCGCGTTCATAACGGTTGCAAGCATGCCCATGTAATCGGCCTGAGCACGCTCCATACCGCCGGCAGCTCCAGCCATGCCGCGGAAAATATTGCCGCCGCCGACAACGATGCCGACCTCATGGCCAACGGCGAGCAGCTCCTTGACCTGCTTGGCAAGATGGTCGGTAATCTTGGGGTCGATGCCATAGTGGCCATCGCCCATCAGTGCTTCGCCGGAAAGCTTCAGAAGCACGCGTTTATATCGGATGTCGGACAAAGCGATCCTCCTTTAATTAGACTCTCAATATGATATCAAAGGCTCTGCTTAGAGCCATGAAAAAGCAGGCTGTGAGTAAAACCCACAGCCTGCTCATTACCAGCTACAAGAGCTTATTTACTCGCCACGGACCAGACGGTCGAAGGCAACGACGGTAATGGTATCGCCGAGCTCCTTGGAGACCTGCTCAGCGTACTTCTTGATGGTGAGGGAGCTGTCCTTGATGAACTCCTGCTCGGTGAGCACGGACTGCTTGTAGAACTTCTCCAGGCGGCCAACAGCCATCTTCTCCTGGATGGCCTCGGGCTTGCCGGACTCGGCAGCCTGAGCCATGTAAATCTGCTTCTCATGCTCGACGGTCTCGGCCGGAACCTGATCGCGGGTAGCGCAGATCGGAGCGACAGCGGCAACCTGAAGGGCAACGTCGTGGGCAAAGGTCTTGAAGGACTCAGCCTGAGCGGTCTCAGCCTTCTCGAAAGCAAACTCGACGAGGACGCCGATCTTACCATCCATGTGGATGTAAGAAGCGAGAGCGCCGTTCTCGGCCTTGCGGGCGGCGAAGCGGGAGATCTTCATGTTCTCGCCCATGATGTGAATCATCTCGGTGAGCTCGGAGGAAACGGTCTCCTCGCCCATCGGCTTCTCGAGCAGAGCGTCGACATCGGCCGGCTCGGTGGTGGCGACAACCTCGGCGACCTTGGAAGCAAAGCCGGTGAACTTGGCGTTGGAGCCGACGAAGTCGGTCTCGCAGGAGAGCTCGAGCAGAGCGCCGGTCTTGCCATCCTCGGAGACGAACGCGGCGACAGCGCCCTCGTTGGTCTCGCGGCCAGCCTTCTTGGCAGCCTTAGCGAGGCCGTTCTTACGCAGAACGTCAACAGCGGCGTCCATGTCACCGTCAGCCTCGACGAGAGCCTTCTTGCACTCCATCATCGGGGAGTCGGTCATCTCGCGGAGCTGCTTGACCATAGCGGCGGTAATCTGGGCCATTGTGGTTCCTTTCAAAGAGATGAAAAAGACTTAATTAGGACTGATTTACTCGGCCTTGGGCTCAGCGGCCATCTCGGCCTCGGAGACCTGCTCCTTGCCGGAGCCAGCGAGGCAAGCGTCGGCCATGAGCTCGCACATAAGGGTGACAGCGGAGATGGCGTCATCGTTGCAGGGGATGCCGTACTCGACCTCGTCGGGATCGGAGTTGGTATCGATCAGAGCGACGACGGGGATGTTCAGGCGCTGGGCTTCCTTGATGGCGTTCTCCTCGCGCTTAGTGTCAATGACGAAGAGAGCCTGGGGCAGACCCTTCATGTCGCGGGCGCCACCGAGGTTGGTCTGGAGCTTAGCGAGCTCCTTACCCAGAACAGCCTGCTCCTTCTTGGGAAGAACAGCCATGCGGCCGTCCTCGACCATGGCCTCGAGCTCCTCCATGCGGTTGATGCGGGAGCGGATGGTGACGAAGTTGGTCAGCATGCCGCCGAGCCAACGCTGGTTGATGTAAGGCATGTTGGCGCGCTCAGCGGCGTTCTTGACGGCCTCCTGAGCCTGCTTCTTGGTGCCGACGAACAGCACGTTGCCACCCTTGGCAACGTTCTTGACGAAGGTGTAAGCCTGGTCGGCGTCAAGAATGGTCTGCTTGAGGTCGAGGATGTAGATGCCGTTGCGCTCACCGAAGATGAACGGCTTCATCTTGGGGTTCCAACGACGGGTCTGGTGACCGAAGTGGCAGCCGGCCTCGAGCAGGGTGCGGATATTAATCTTGGTAGCCATGTTAAACCTCCTGTGGTTTGCCTCCGCGCGGGGTCATCCTCCAAAACCAACCCGGACATGTGCTACCAAAGCCCGGGCACCACGGTATGAAGTAGCCGCGCGTGCGTGATAAAAACCTGTTGCCGTGAAGCAACCCGATGAATGATAGCAGGATTACATCTTTCTGCCAACCCGAAATCAAAACCACACACACGGAAGCGCGATCGATTGGATAGAACCCATCTCCTGCCTTATTCGCCGCGAGGAAGAGCTTGGGTAACGGCGCGTTTGAGCCGATCGGGCGTGAGATGCGTATAAATCTGCGTGGTGGACAAGCTTGCATGCCCCAGCAACTCCTGGACAGAGCGCAAGTCCGCTCCGCCCTCGAGCAAATCGGTCGCAAAAGTATGGCGCATCGCATGCGGGGCGATATCGGAAGGGATACCCGCAAGCGTCGCCAACATATGAAACCGTCGCCTAAGCATGGCGGCGCTCATACGGTTGCCGCGTGCCGAGATAAACAGCGGATGCACACCGTTCGTACCGTCGCCACGCTTTGCGTGAGCAAGAAGCTCCGGTCTTCCTTCCTCAATATAGCGGTGGGTCACATCGAGAGCACGCCGATACAGGGGCACGATACGCTCCTTGCTCCCCTTACCCCAAAGCCGCAGCGTTCGCTCAGACCAAGCAATGGACTCAACATTGAGTGCCGCAAGCTCGGAGATGCGAGCCCCCGATGCATAGAGCAATTCGAGCATCGCCGCATCGCGCAGTCCCGCAGGCGTTGAAACGTCTGGCGATGCAAGCAGTGCCTTAACCTGCTGGGTGGTCAGCACCCCGGGCAAATCGCGTGGAAGCTTGGGCGAGGCAATCGCAGAGACAGCGTCTCCATCGATAAGACCCTCGGCAGCCATCCATCGATAGAACGAACGAATGGCAGACAGGTGCGCCGCAATCGTCCTGGGCGCCACCTGCTCGCGCGACAGCTCTGCCAGATACATGCGAACGGTACGTACGTCCGCCGTGCGTGCATCGATATCCCCACGCTCGCACCAAGCGGCAAAACGCTCCAGACGAGAGCCGTAAGCGATAACAGTGTTAGAAGAAAGCCCCTCGACGCGTGCAATATAGGCTATGAACGAGTCGACGGCACCGTACAGGTCAAAGGCTATGACCGGTCGCCTCCAAACAAGTCGGAGCGCGATTCCAGATAGGAATCCAAGGCCTTAAGGGCGCGATCCGCATAGGCCTGATAGCGCTCACGTTTGCTGCGGCGTTTACCGTCCTCGAGGGAAGGCACCAGGCCAAAATTAACATGCATGGGCTGATATCCGACCGTAGCGGGATCGGTCGCATAGCCCACGAGCGCGCCGAGAGCGCCCACGCGCGGCAGCTCGACAGGAGCAACCTCGATAGCCTCGGCATAGGTATTGAGCGCAGCGAGGAGACCCGTCGCGACCGCTTCCATGTAACCCTCCGTACCGGTAATCTGTCCGGCAAGGCGCACGCCCGTGCCGGGCACGGCGAAGGTCCCATCGAGCACATGGGGAGCATCGACAAAGGTATTGCGATGCATGACGCCATAGCGGAAGAACTCGGCATTCTCCAGACCGGGAACCATATGAAAAACGCGCTTCTGCTCGCCGAAGGTCAGGTTGGTCTGGAAACCAACCAGGTTATAGGCGGTTTTCTCCTTGTTCTCGGCGCGCAGCTGAATCGCCGCCCAGGGACGGCGACCGGTGCGCGGGTCGGTGAGCCCGACGGGCTTCATAGCGCCAAAGCGGATGGCATCCTTGCCCGTGCGCGCAACCTCCTCGGCTGGCTGACAGGCCTGGAAGAGGTCCCCGCCCTCAAAGTCCTTGAGCACCACGCGATCGGCCGTGGTAAGCGCCTCGATAAAGGCCTCGTACTCCTCCTTGTTGAGCGGGGCATTGAGATAGTCGCCACTCCCCTGCTCCTCGTAGCGCGACTGCGAGAACAGCACATCCATATCGAGCGTCGAGGCATCGACAATCGGGGCCGCGGCGTCAAAGAACGCCAGGGAATCACCACCGACGAGCTTCATGACCTCCCCGCTCAACGCCGGCGAGCACAAGGGACCCGCGGCGATAACCACATGGCCCTCGGGAATCTGGGTGACCTCGCCGTGAACGACCTCGATATTGGGACGGGCGGCAACCTCGGCCTCGACGAGCTCGGAGAATTTAACACGGTCGACCGCCAAGGCGCCACCAGCGGGAACGGCAGCGCGATGAGCGCAGTCGAGCAGCACCGAACCCATACGCTCGAGTTCGGCCTTCAACAGGCCGGCGGCGGAATCGGGTCGGGTCGACTTAAACGAATTGGAGCAGACGAGCTCCGCCAAGTGATCGGTATGGTGGGCAGGAGAGGTCACCAGCGGCCGCATCTCGCACAGCTTTACGGCAAACCCGCGATCTGCCAGCTGCATCGCGCATTCCGATCCCGCCAGACCGCCACCGATAACCGTCACTTGATCAAACAGCATCTGCAAACACCTTTCTAATTGACACGCTTTCCATTGTGACCGAAGGGCGTCTGAGCGTGAAGCGCAAACTTTGAGGGCGCATACCTTCCATCCATCATGCGCTCGATGAGTCCCTCGAGCTCGAGTGAGCCCAGGAGTTTGAGCACGCCGACGGCATCGAGGGAGACGAGCGCGGCAATGTCATCGACCTTGAGCGGCGAGGCAATGAGCGCGTGCATCACGGCCTGCTGCGTGGGGTCCAGATCGGCGATACCGGGCGCATCGGGACGCGAATAGCGCAGGGTGCCGTAAATTCGCGAGATGGCCATCTCAATAGACTCCTCGTCAACAATGCAGCAGGCACCGTTGGCGATGAGGTAGTTGGTCCCACGCGACTCTGGTGACAAAATGGAGCCAGGTACCGCGAGCAGTTCGCGCCCCAGGTCCATGGCGGCCTCCGCTGTCGAGAACGTGCCCGAGGGCATGCCGGCCTCCGACACGAAGAGCGCCTGCGAAAGCGCGGCAATCACCCGGTTACGCCGCGGAAAGGCAAACTTGCGTGGCCCCATACCCCAAGGCGAGATGGACACGACCGCGCCGCCCGTATCGATCGTGCGCGCGATGAGCCCTGCACTCGAGCGCGGGTAAACCACGTCGGCACCCGTACCCAACACCACGACGTGTCTGCCACCAGCGTTGACCGCGGCCCAACCCGAGGCCTGGTCGCAGCCGACCGCACCGCCCGAGACCACCGTCACGCCCGCCTCGACCGCAACTTTCGCGGCCAGCTCTGCCACGGCAAGGCCGTACGGCGAGGCCTTGCGAGCGCCGATGATGGAGAGCGCGGGCGTCGACAGTGCGGCGGGGTCGCCACGCACATAAAGCGTCTGGGGTACATCAGAGAGCTCCAAAACGGTAGCTGGATACAACGCATCACCGGGATGCAGCTCAAAAGTCTCCTCGGGCATTACTGGTCCCTCCTCCCCTGGTACATCGCCGCCTCGAGCACGTGGTCTTGGGTTACCCGCTCACTTTCGGCGACATCGGCAATCGTGCGCGCGATACGCACCAAGCGCACGATGCCGCGACCGGTAAGATGCGTGCGCCTCGACAGGCCGAGCACGCACTTTTCCGCTGCCCCATCGAGCGCAAAGGTCGAAACGACGCCGTCGATGGAACGTGACTCATCGTCCTCGGCCTCGGCATCTGCATCGTCCAAACGGGACTCACGCCAGGCACGAAATGCCCGACCCCGCACAACATAGTCACGTAGTTCAGCTGACGACATACCCTCGGCACCCTCGATAATTACCTGCGGGTCGGGTCGGGTCACGTCAATCATAAGGTCAATACGATCGGCCAAGGGACCACGTAGCTTAGACCGATAGCGCTCAACCATCGAAGCCGAGCAGCGGCACGGTACCTCGCGATCGCCCAAAAAGCCGCAGGGACAGGGATTGCTCGCGGCAAGCAGCTGGAACCTCGAGGGAAACGTGAAAGCTCCATCGACGCGTACGATCTTGACGTAGCCGCGCTCTATGGGCTGACGGAGTGTCTGCAGCACGCTGTTGGGAAACTCGGCAAGCTCGTCTAAAAAGAGCACGCCGCCGTGCGCTAGGCTAATCTCGCCCGGGTGCACCGGCCGTCCGCCGCCAATAAGGCCCGCAGTCGAAATGCTGTGGTGGGGGCTACGGAACGGCCGGTGTCCCGCCAGCAAACCATCGATGTTCTCGCCCAAGACCGAATGGATGCACAGCGCCTCTTGCTGATCCTCGAGAGAAAGCTCGGGCAAGATACCCGTCATGCGGCGTGCGAGCATGGTCTTGCCCGAACCCGGCGAGCCAATCATAAGCAGGCCGAGCTCCCCCGCCGCCGCGAGCGCAATGCCGCGCTTGGCAACCTCCTGCCCCAGCACATCGGCATAATCAAGTTCTGGCTCAAACGACGCCTCGACACCCTCGGAATCCAGATAATGCCGAGCCGCCTCGCCCATACCGCGGGCGAGCTGAGACAGATGGTCGATAAAGCCACAGTCCACACCGGCAAGCGGCACATGTTGATCCGACCTTCCCGCAATAAAGGACAGGCCCATATCACGCGCCAACAACTGAAACGCAACCTCGCCTTTTACGGGCAGCACGCTACCATCCAGCCCGAGCTCACCGACAATAAGGCAATGGTCTAGATGGTCGCGGGGAATCTGCCCATCGGCCGCCAGTACCGCGATGGCAATCGGCAGGTCAAAACCACTGCCCGTTTTACGGATGTCGCCCGGAGCCAAGTTGACGGTAATGCCCGCCCGTGGAATCTCAAATCCCGCCGAGCGCATTGCGCAGCGTATGCGGCCACGCGACTCCATCACCTCCATACTTGGAATGCCAAGCATTTGGATACCCGGAATACCGCCGGCAAGCGAGACCTCGACCGTGACGGGAATCGCCTCGACGCCACGAATGCATGCAGCGTGGACGGCAAAGGTGTCAAACGCCATCACGATACCTGCCAATCGAATGCGTTGTATTGATGCTCAATCTCCGCAATATGACCGCCGCGGATAGTAACGCCCACCGCGTCGAAGCGAATCGCCTTAAGGGGATAGTGATCCATAAGGTAACAACTCGCTATACGGCGGTAGCGACGCTGCTTTTGGGCGTCCACCGCCTCCTCGGGAAAGACCCGCGTGTTGCAATCTAGGGCGACGCGCCTTGTCTTGATCTCAGCCATCACCACGACATCATCAAGTTCATCAAGCAGTACCAGATCGGCCTCGCCCTCGGGACACCGGTAGCCCTGTTCCAAGAGGGCATAACCGCGCTCGCGAAAGTAATCGATTGCAATAAGCTCGCCCAGCATGCCCAGTTCTCGAGGACTGAGGCCCTTAATGAACCCAGGCGTAATCGACGCGCAATCAATCTCCCCGCTCTCCCAAAGCTCTTTGAGCTGTTGCGTCTTGCTCTTTGCACTTGCGGCGCACATGGGGTCTCCTTTCCCGCGCACGATATTGACCCGATCATGAGGCCGCCTTTCTTGCGGGTAAGTACCAAAAGAAAACCAAAGACCAACCAAAAACAAACAAAAAAGGGACCGCATGCAACAATTGCGTTGCATGCGGTCCCCACCAGCTGGTTTATAAAATCCCAGAAGTCCCTGTCTCCATATTTGCCTTAAAAAAGACGCTCCGTCTGCAAAAAATTTCCGCAGAAGCTCACACGATGCAACGGAGAAAGGCCATGTTTACGAATAGCCTCAATGTGCTCGGGACTCGCGTAGCCCTTCGACTCGGCAAAATGATATTCGGGATACTCGGCGTCGTACTCGACCATCATCTCGTCACGCGTGACCTTGGCCATAATGGAAGCAGCGGCGATGCAGGCGATTTTGGCATCTCCCTTGACCACATCGCGCTCGTTAGGGACGGCGCCCAAAGGGTTGCCGTCCATAAGCACGCAATCGGGCTCGAGCCCCGTATCGGCCACCGCACCCGCGACGGCAGTGCGGATGGCGCGGGCCATGCCCATCTCATCGATGTCCGCAGGCGCGATATGGCAAAAACCAATGGCCGTAGCCACCTCGGCAATCTGCACCGAGAGCAGCTCACGACGGGCAGGCGTGAGCTTTTTGGAATCGTTAATGCCCCAAACGCGCGGCTCCATGGGAAGGCAGACAGCGCAGACCGTCAACGGGCCGGCGACAGAGCCGCGCCCCACCTCGTCAACACCAACGACCACGCCATCGCCGCCGAGCTCATGCATAAGCTCGTACATGCCGTTGACGCGCTCGCGCTCGGAAAGTTCCTTGGCATGGCGCTTAAGTGCGCGTTCGCAAGCCTTGATCACCTGCTGGCGCGGATCCTCGCGATAGTGCTCCACGAGGGCGGGAATCTCCTCGAACGTGGCACTCGCCAGCTCGCCGGCAACCTGCGATGCCGAAATCGAGCTCGTCATATTGGCCATACCAGGCCCTCCTTGCATGGAAATCAGATAAAAAGAAGGGCCACCCGAAGGTGACCCTTGTGTCCAAACGAGTGGACAGACGCTGCGATCTTCTTAGCGCTTCTCGGGGATGCGAGCAGCCTTGCCCACCTTGTCGCGGAGGTAGTACAGCTTGGCGCGACGGACGCGACCATGACGGACGACCTCGAGCTTGGCGATCTTGGGGCTGTGAAGCGGGAAGGTACGCTCAACACCGACACCGAAGGAAATCTTGCGGACGGTGAAGGTCTCACGGGCACCGGCGCCGGCCATGCGGATGACGTCACCCTGGAAAACCTGGATGCGCTCGCGGTCGCCTTCCTTAATGCGGTAGTGAACCTTGACGTTGTCGGCAACGCGGACCTGCGGGATGTCCTCGCGGATCTGCTGACGCTCGATTGCGCGGATGTAATCCATGTGCAATTCCTTACTCTTCTAGAGGTGCCGTACCACCTTGGCCGGCACGTAGTTGAACAAACGTATTCGAGTATACACGCCACGACCTTGGCTGCAAGAACTATTTTGCCCGTGCGCAAAAAGACAAAAACACGCACTCTTTCTGCACTTATGCGCCGTCCGCAGCATCAGTCGTCGGCGTCGTCACGGTCGTTCCGGGCGCGATATAACCGTATTCGAGCAGCACCGAAAGCGCATGCTGCTTCCAGGTGGCAAGCTCTTCGTCATTATAGTTGTCATGAGCCCATTCATTCATCGCATCCTCGGCGTCTTGGGGCACCAGGTCCTGGCTGTCCGCCATCAGGTACAGGATGCCTAAGATGTCGAAGTCCTGCTTGGTCATCTCTTCCTTGTTTGATGTGCCGATGAGGCCGTGATCGATACCGTAGCGGCAGATATCGGTCAAAACGGTAACGAGGCCCGTAGGAATCGGCGAGGCATCTTTTGCGGCAGCGGGCGCGGTGTCGTCAGTCACTGCAGTGGCATCGTCGCTCGCCGGAGCAGGCTCTGCCGCGTTCGCATCGGAAGCCGCCTGCTCTCCCTGGGCAGGAGCCGCGCTATCCGTCGTTGCCGAAGAATCCCCCGAAGAAACGGACGTAACGCTCACCGGTGTCTCGACAACGGTCGTCATCGGGTCGACCGGTGCGGGTGCGGCGATGACCTCGGCCCAATCGGAATACACGCCGTCAATAAAGGCGCGAACATGGAAGGTGCCCGGTTGCGAGATGGTCATCGTGCCGTCCGTCGCGACCGAAATGCCCTTGCTCTCGAGCTCCTGGGCCTCCCAGCTGCAGACCCTATCGACTTCCTTGCCCGTCGTGTCATAGACCGTAGCCGTTAGGCCGTCGATGCCGTTGAGATTCTCCTCGACTCCGACGACGGTCTGTGCCGAGCCCTCGAGCTTGATGCTGCCGTTAAACGACTCGGGCGCCACGTCGCTTACCTTATATTTGTAGGCGGCGGCGTCGATCTCGTCATTGGTCGAAACATGCCCGTTCACGTCCACATAGGTGTCCTCGGGGATAAAGTACTTTACGTAGGCGGTGCCGGCCTTTTTACCCACCACGACTTGCTCGTGGGTGACAGGGTCGGTCTGGATCTCGATGACGTCGGACTTGCATTTCTTGCCGTTTTTATCGACCACGCGCCAGTCGCCCGACGACTTCACAAAGCCGTAATAGTCAACATCGTCCTCGTCCCTTGCACGCACGCGATAGGAAGAGATGGGGTCTTCGTCTCCCACCGTAAGCCTTCGGGTCTTATCGGTCTGCAGCGATACGAGAATCTTGGAAATGGGCTTAATGGGCTGCGGCGTGCCCAACTGGGTATCGACCGTCACCGACTCGAACGACAGATTGGAACCCGTAATGGACATGGGGTAGGTGGCGGCCATGTCGTTGAGCACATTGCACGTGCGCGGGGCGCCGCCGTTGCGCGATGGCACCTCGCGATCGGCCAGGACAGAATTCCAATCGATGGCGCGCACCATGTGGTTGTTGGTGCGATGCGACCAGCTCGTAACGTTTCCGGCGGTGGTATCGTAGCCGTCGTCGCCACGATGGGCGATTGAGCGCAGGAACAGGTTCTGCACGGCGTCGGTCGACTGATCGCCAAAGGTGGTGTAGAACGAGCGCTGGTCATAACCGGCGGTATGGAACTCCTGCACGGCGGCGTTGTCGTCGTAGCACTCGCCGTTCATGTTAAAGATAATCACGTCGAACGTCACGCCCACCGGCTGGTCATAGTCCTCGGACAGCGTCGTGGTAGAACTCGTCTGCTTGCTATTGACCTGCGTGTGCGCAGGGATCGTCATATCGACGGTGACTGACTGATTGTCCGTTGTGGTGATCGACTGTTCCTCGGTCTTGCTCGCCTCCCACAACTGGGACATCGTGGCTTCGGCCGAAAACGAGGTCTCGATCTCCTCGCTCGCTGTTCCGGGCACGCCCAGCGACTCCTTGAGGCTCACCGATGCGCCCCACGAGCCGCCTTTGGAATACGATGCGGATTCAGAAGTGCTCGTGCCGACCGTCTCCTCGGTACCGCGGGCGAGTGTGATGCTCTGCGAGGCGTCCTCATAGCCGACGTTAAGTGCCGAGGTAACGAGCTCCTGCTCAGTCTTAGAATCGACAAAGGAATAGCCCGGCGCGTCCTCGGGCGCGCAGTTAAGCTTGTTCATGCTGTTGAGCTGCTGAACTCTAAAGTTATAGAACGCGATGCCAAAGCCATTGAAATCATACTGATAGGTGCCGCCGAGCTTGTCGACACAAGCAATGGTGGCATAGATGACGTCCTGCTCAGTCGTGTCTTTCGACAGTCCGTCGAGCGGCACGTTTTCACGGAAATCGGAGCCCTTCAGCTTGTGACCGATACAGCCGGCGATATCGTCGGTCAAGCGATCGTAGACAGCTTTGAGGCTTTTTGCCGATGTCAGACCACTCTGTTTCGATTTGTCGGCGCCGTCGGAATGCTCACCGTTGCCGCCCGAAAGCGCATCATACAGATAGATGTAGTGACCCTTACCGAAGTCCTTCTCAAAGCCCTTGCCGGCGTGGTCCCAGTACAAAAAGTCCCCGGAGTCGTCGCCTCCACCATAGCCAAGGATGTTATAGGCAAGCGATGCCCAGTTGGGCAGCACCTTTTTGACGGCGGCCGTGTAGAACGAGACGTTGTCGTACATCGAGGTACGGCCCTCGAGCTTGCCGTCATCGATATCTACAAACGTGCAGTCGCGATCATTGACCGTAATGGTGAGCGGGTTGACCACGTCGCCATAAAGCTCGTCGCGCGATTCATCCTGAAGGGCAAAACCGGCCGTCGGCATCCCGCAAAGCGCCGTGACCGCAACGACCACCCAGCACAGGGTCATCTGTGCTCCCCGACGCGCTCGTTGCAAATACCTGGTGAGGTTTTTCATCGCAGTCCTCCCGTCAGTTGCCAATGTATTGAACCAATAGAATCAATATAAAACGCCGCCACGTCCACAGGGGGCGCGGCGGCGCGAAGGGGGGCGTAAGAGGCGCAAATGGAACGCGACTCAGTTAAGCGGAACGCTTGGCCTCGAGCTTGGCCTGAGCGGCAGCCAGTCGTGCGAGGGGTACGCGATAGGGCGAGCAGGACACGTAGTCCACATCGGCCACGTTGAACAGGCCCTTGATGGACTTGGGGTCGCCACCGTGCTCGCCGCACACGCCAAAGTGCATATCGGGGTTGGCGGCGCGACCCTTCTCGACGGCCATACGCACCAGCTCGAGCACCGCCGCGTCGATGGTCTCGAAGGGATTATCCTTCAGGATCTTCTTGTGCATGTACAGCGGGATGAACTTGGCCTCGGCGTCGTCGCGCGAGAAGCCGAAGGTTGTCTGGGTGAGGTCGTTGGTGCCAAAGCAGAAGAAGTCGGCATGGTGGGCGATCTCGTCGGCGACCATGCAGGCGCGCGGCAGCTCGAGCATCGTGCCCACGGGAATATTGAGCTCGACGCCCTCCTCGGCGGATACCTCGGCGATCACGCGCTCGATGACCTCGCGGGTCTGGACATGCTCGGCTGTGATGGAAACGAGCGGGACCATGATCTCGGGGCGCGGGTCGACGCCCTCCTTGATAAGGCGGGCAGCAGCCGTGGCGACGGCGCGAACCTGCATGAGCGGCAGATCGCCAAAGACAACGGACAGGCGCACACCGCGCAAGCCGAGCATCGGGTTGGACTCAACCATGCCGTCGATTCGACGCAGGCGGGCACGCAGGGTGGCAAGCTCTTCCTCGCCGGCGCCGGCGGCTTCCTTCTTGGTGATGGCGACCTCGAGCTCGCGAGGATTATCCAGGAACTCATGCAGCGGCGGATCGAGCAGGCGAACGACCACATCGCGACCGGACATGGTCTTAAACATCGCCAGAAAGTCCTCGGTCTGAACCTTGAGCAGGTCGGCCAGGGCCTGCTGCTTCACGGCCTCGTCGTCGGACAGGATAAAGCTCTGGATAATGTTCTTGCGGTCGCCCAGGAACATGTGCTCGGTGCGGCACAGGCCGATGGCCTCGGCGCCAAACTCGAGTGCGAGCGCGGCATCCTCGGGGTTGTCGGCGTTGACGCGCACGTGGTTGGCGTGACCGTCGGTCTCGTCCAGGCGAATCTCGTCTGCCCAGGACAGAATGGTGTCCAGGTCGCCGGTGAGCTCGGCGGAGACCAGATCGACGGCGCCATCGACGACAATGCCCTGGGTGCCGTCGATGGAGATGATGTCGCCCTCGTGCAGCACGCGGTCGCTGCCCTCGATGCGCACGACCTTCTCGGCGGCGTCAATATGGAAGCGCTCAACGCCGCAGACGCAGGGCGTACCCATACCGCGGGCGATAACGGCGGCGTGGCTCGTCTTGCCGCCGTGGCTGGTAAGGATGCCCTCGGCAGCGACCATGCCCTTCAAGTCGTCGGGGTTGGTCTCCCAGCGGACCAGAATGACCTTATGGCCCTCGTTGGCGCGCGCGACGGCATCGTCGCTCGAGAACACGACCTCGCCTACGGCGGCGCCGGGGCTGGCGTTAAGGCCGCAGGCCAGGGCCTCGTACTTCTTGGAGGAGTCGAACTGCGGATGCAGAAGCTGGTCGAGCTGCGCGGGATCGATGCGACTCACGGCCTCCTCGCGGGTGATGAGGCCCTCCTCGACCATCTCGATGGCGATGCGCAGCGCGGCGGTTGCGGTACGCTTGCCCACGCGGGTCTGGAGCATCCAGAGCTTACCCTGCTCGATGGTGAATTCGATATCGCACATATCGCGGTAATGATCCTCGAGCGTCAGGAAAACGCGCTCGAGCTCCTCACCAGCGGACTCGAGACCCGGGGTGGTCTTGAGGTCGGCGATGGGCTCAGTGTTGCGGATGCCGGCGACGACGTCCTCACCCTGGGCGTTAACCAAAAAGTCACCGTAGAACTCCTTGGTGCCATCGGCCGGATTGCGCGTAAAGGCGACGCCGGTCGCAGAGGTCTCGCCTTTGTTGCCAAAAGCCATGGCCTGGACGTTGACGGCGGTACCGAGCTCGTCGGAAATGCCATGCTGTTTGCGGTAGATGCAGGCGCGCTCGTTCATCCAGCTGCCAAAGACGGCCTGGATGGCAAGGCGCAGCTGGAGCTCCGGATCGTGCGGGAAGACGGGCTTGCCGTCGACAACCTCGAGCTCGGGATACAGGGCAGCCTCGACGTTCTCGGAGAAGATGCCCTTGAAGGTCTCGACGAGCTCCTGCAGGTCCTCGGCCGAAAGCTCGGAATCGACGCGAACGCCGGCGACCAAGCGAGCCTGGGTCAGGGCGTTCTCAAACAAGTCGGCATCGACACCCATAACGACGTTGGAGAACATCTGGATAAAGCGGCGGTAGCTATCCCAGGCAAAACGCGGGTTTTGCGTCTGGGTAATGAGGCCCAGAACGGAGTCGTCGTTAAGGCCCAAGTTGAGGACCGTGTCCATCATGCCGGGCATGGAGAACGGAGCACCCGAGCGAACCGACACGAGCAGCGGGTCGGATGCGTCACCAAGCTTCTTGCCGCAGCGGGCCTCGAGATCGGCCTCGGCGGCAACGATCTCATCGAGTGCGCCTTCGGGCCACACGTTGCCGGCACCGGAGTACTCGACACAGGTTTGGCAGGTAATGGTAAAGCCACCGGGAACCGGCAGGCCGATGCGGCTCATCTCGGCAAGATTTGCACCCTTGCCGCCAAGCACGAAGTTCATGGACTTGTTGCCCTCAGTGACACAGGTGCCCTGGGCGTCGGTTCCAAAACGGTAAACCCTCTTGCAATCGCTCACGATACTCCCCTTCCATGCGCTGTCGCGCACGACCGTGGTAACGAATCGACCCGCCGGATGCGAGCCGTGAGGGTACTATACGGCGGGTATTGGAAGTGCTTGCGTAGAGGGTGCGAGGTTTGGTAAACGTGGTAAAACTGACGGTAAACGGTAGATAAAGGTGGTTACCTTATGAAGATACCAGTGTACGAGACTTGCAGGTTAACTGAAAGAACTTTGCTAAATCGCTTTACCATAAGTAGCTAATTTGGGACGGGGCTTTTTTAGCTACCCCGTCGGCAATCGGCCAAAAAGCTCGCGGCCTCAGCCGGGGTAGCTAAAAAAGCCCCGTCCCAAATTAGCTACTTTTGTTGAGCGCGGCGAGCGGCACGACGGGCTCGAGCTTCTTGGATTTCCTCCAAATGACCGATGATCTCTGATGCACTCTCCTCAATCGCCTTACCGTCGGTACGCACCACAAAGCAGCCTAGGCGCTTCATGAGGGCACGGGCTTCCTCAAGCTCGCTGCGCACACTCTCGGGCTCGGCATAGGAGCCGGCGACGGCGCGGGCGTAGTCATCGCCCAAGCGGCTGTCGCGAATCTCAGAAATTACGTCAACGGTCGAAATCAGGCCGAACAGGCGCATCGGGTCGACCTCGTAAATCGACTTCGGC
Organism: Collinsella sp. HCP28S3_E12; assembly: GCF_052065595.1. NCBI lineage: Bacteria > Bacillati > Actinomycetota > Coriobacteriia > Coriobacteriales > Coriobacteriaceae > Collinsella > Collinsella sp. HCP28S3_E12. The sequence continues at coordinate 8,632 of NZ_JBQHTS010000012.1, read as the reverse complement.
GGCTCCATGCCGTGCGCCAGCGGAACGTTTGCGACCTTGTAACCCTGATAGGCCAAATACATCGACAGCGGCGTTTTGGACGTACGCGACACGCCCAGCAACACGATATCGGCCCCCGAAAGGTCGTCGCAACCGCGCCCGTCATCGTGCTCAACGAAATACTCCATAGCCTCGATGCGGTGGAAATAGCGGTCATCCGTTTTGTGAATAACGCCCGCAACGCCCTTGGGCGGAACACCGATGAGCGACGACAGCACGGCAAGGGTCGGACCGATCAGGTCGACAGAGCGAATATGCAGCATACCCAGGTAATCGAGCACGCGGGCGCGAAGCGCCGGATCGACGATAGTGTGGAACACGGCGATATCACGATGGTCCGCATCGACGCGCGGGCCCACAAACGACTTGACCTGCTCCACCGAGTTCACTTTGGGCAAGCGCAAGAGACGAAAAGCCCCTTCATCAAATTGCCCGGACGCCGCAAGCACCACCTCACAAGCAGTATCACCGAGCGAGTCGGAGATAACGATAACGGTGGGACGAGCGGTGACCGGGCAATCCATGCGGGGCTCCTTTTGCGCTTATGCGCAGGCTAGTTTACTTTTTGCGGGCAAGCTCACCGATGTTGGCGATGCCAGAGAAAACGGCCTCGAAGCGGTTGAGCAGCTTAAGGCGATTATCGCGGAGCTGCTCGTCCTTGTCCATGACCATAACCTCGTCGAAGAAGCGGTCGATGGGGGCACGCAGGGCGGCAAGGGCGGCAAATGCGGCCGGGTAATCCTCGGCAGCAAGGGCGCCATCGACAGCGGTCTGAGCAGCCTCGGAGGCATCGGCAAGCGCGAGCTCGGCCTCACCCATCAGGCTGCGATCGTACTCCATACCCAGCTCGGGCTTGGAGATGTGCGCGGCGCGGGCATAGGCAGTAGCCAGGTTGTCGAAGGTCTCGGCATCGTTCTTACGAGCCTCGTCGAGCGCGGCGCAGCGGGCGAAGAAGACGGACGGAGCGATGATGTGCACCGCGGAGACGGCGGCGACGGTATCCGCCGGAATCTTCTCGTCGCGGGCCATGCTCACCAGACGGCCGTGGAAGAAGTCACGGACCTGCTGGGCGACCTCGGCGGCGTCGAACTCGATGCCCTGGTCGCTATAGAGCTCAAGGGCAAAGTCGATGAGCGTCGTGGGGTCGATCGGCAGACGATCGCGCAGGATGTTGATAATGCCGATAGCGGCGCGACGCAGCGCGTACGGGTCGGAAGAGCCGGTCGGGGGCTCACCGATGGCAAAGATACCGGCAATGGTATCGAGCTTGTCGGCACAGGCCACGATGCAGCCGGCGGTGCCCTCGGGCAGCTCATCGCCGGCAAAGCGGGGACGATAGTGATCGCGAATGGCGTGGGCGACCTCGTCGTTCTCCCCCATCGCAGTTGCGTAATAGCCACCCATCACGCCCTGCTGGCTCGTAAACTCGACGACGGCGTTGGAAACCAGGTCGGCCTTGCACAGGTGCGCGGCGCGAGCGGCATCGGCAGCGAGGTGGGCGCCCAGATGGGCCTCGCGGGCAATAGCGAGCGCGAGCTGCTCAATGCGCTCGGACTTGGCGAGCACGCTGCCGAGCTTCTCCTGGAAGGCAACCTTGGCCAGACGCTCACGGAACTCGTCGAGGGAGATCTTCAGGTCCTCCTCGTAGAAGAACTTGGCATCGTCCAGACGGGCGCGCACGACGCGCTCGTTGCCGTCGATCACACGATCGGCATTCTCGGGCTTGCTGTTGGAGACGACCACGAACTCACGCGTGAGCTTGCCCTCGCCGTCATAGATCGGGAAGTAGCGCTGGTTGGTGAGCATGGACTCGCAGATGATCTCGTGCGGGACCTTGAGGAACTCCTCATCGAAGGTACCGACGAGCACCGTCGGCCACTCGCAGAGGTTAATGACCTCCTCGAAGACCTTCTTGGGCGTATCGACATGGCAGCCAGGGCGAGCGGCCTCGACCTCGGCAATACCGGCAAGGATGGCCTCACGACGACGCTCGGCAGAGAGCACGCCGGCGTCCTCGAGCACCTGCTCGTAGACGGCGGGGCTGGCGACAACATGGTCACCGGCGCCCAGCACGCGATGTCCGCGCGTGGTATTGCCGCTCGTCACATCGGCAAACGTCACGGGCACAACGTCCTCGCCCAGAAGGCAGCAGATCCAACGGACCGGACGCACAAACGTAGCGTGCTCGTGGCCCCAGCGCTGGCTGCGGTAGTTGGGCCACTGCAGGCCTGCGATCGTCTTCTCGCACAGGGCCGTCAGAATAGGGGTAGCCGGCACGGAGGGAATGTTCTTCTCGGCGAACACGTACTCGCGGCCGTCGGTGTCCTCACGACGGATCAGGTCCTCGGCAGCCACACCGCACTTGCGGGCGAAGCCCTGAGCGGCCTTGGTGGCGTTGCCGTCGGCATCGAAGGCAATGTTTGCCGCAGGGCCGCGCTTGACCTCGTGGACCTCATCGGTCGCGGTGGCGACGTTGGTCACGAGCGCAGCCAGACGACGCGGGCTCGAGATCACGCGGACCTCGCCATGGGCCAGGCCGGCCTCGTCGAGGCCCTTGGCGATCATATCGCCAAGCTGCTTGACGGCATTGTTCAGCGGTGCGGAGGGCATTTCCTCCGTACCGATCTCAAACAGGAAATCCTTAGCGTCTGCCATGGCTTACGCCACCTCGCCTTCCTGGTCGGCATTCTCGTTAACTCCGGCGACCTCGGCCATATAGGCCTCGCAGCACGCCTTGGCGACGGCGCGGACGCGCAGGATGTAGTTGGCACGCTCGACTGCGGACAGGGCGCCGCGGGCATCGAGCAGGTTGAAGGCATGGCTGCACTTCATGACGCAGTCGTATGCGGGCAGCGGCAGCTTGCGCTCCAGACAGGAGTGGCACTCGGCCTCGTAGTCGTCAAACTTCTGACGCATCATCTCGACGTTAGCGACCTCAAAATTGTAGGCGCTAAACTCGCGCTCGTTCTCCAGGAACACGTCACCGTAGGTCATGGGCGTGCCGTCGGGCAAATAGCTCCACACCAGGTCATAGACGGAGTTGACACCCTGGGCGTACATTGCGATGCGCTCCAGGCCGTAGGTGATCTCGACGGGCACGGGGTCGACCTCGATGCCGCCCACCTGCTGGAAGTACGTAAACTGCGTGACCTCCATGCCATTGAGCCAGACCTCCCAGCCAAGGCCCCAGGCGCCGAGCGTCGGGCTCTCCCAGTCGTCCTCGACAAAGCGGACGTCATGGTCGTTGGGGTCCAGGCCAATAGCGGCAAGAGACCCTAGGTAAAGCTCCTGGGCGTTGACCGGCGAGGGCTTGATGAGCACCTGGAACTGATAGTAGTGCTGCATGCGGTTGGGGTTCTCGCCGTAGCGGCCGTCGGCGGGACGGCGGCAGGGCTGCGCATAGCAGGTGCGCCACTCGGCGGGGCCGAGCGAGCGCAGCGTGGTCGCGGTATGGAAGGTACCGGCACCGACCTCGGAGTCATAGGGCTGCATAATGACGCAGCCCTGCTCGCCCCAGTACTGCTGGAGGCGCAGGATGATGTCTTGGAAGGAAAGCGATGAAGCGTTCATGCCTCTAATATCCCCTCGTCGAAACGATTACACGGTTAGGTACTGTACTATAGCGGTTTTTAGTCGATAGCGCCCAGACGGTTGAGCGGCCAGTAACGCACGAGCGCCACGGCGATCAGGTCCGAACGGTCGACCGGGCCAAAGTAGCGTGAGTCGGCTGAGTTCTCGCGGTTGTCGCCCATCACCCACACGCAGTCGTCTGGGACGGTGTAGGGATAGCTCACCTGAGCACCAGGCGCCTGGACCGACAGTGGCCAGCTCATGCCCGTCGTATAGTCCTCATCGAGCGCTTGGCCGTCAACGATCACCTTGCCGTCCTGCAGGTCGACCGTCTGGCCGGCCGTGGCGATAACGCGCTTAACGAGCACATCGTGCTCAGAGGTGCCATCGGGGTTGTGGAACACCACAATATCGCCCTGTTTGACAGGCTGGCCGAGCTCAAGCGTCACCTTTTGCGCCAGGATCTGGTCGCCAATCTCAATCGTGGACTCCATGGAACCGGTGGGCACCACAAAGGGCTCGACCACAAAGGTGCGAATCAAGAAGGTGGCCACGAGTGCGATCGCGACGATCACGACCCACTCAAACGCACCCTTTAGCATGGAATGCTGCGACGGAACCATTCTCACTCCTCGCTCTGCGAATACGAAGCGTCCAAAATCTCTTGCGCATACGCGCGTTCCTTAGGCGTAAGCCGCGCCGTCTCAATTAAGTCGGGACGCCAGCGACAGGTGCGCTCGATGGCGTTCTTGCGGCGCCAAGCGTCAACCTTGGCGTGGTCACCACTTACAAGCACGGGAGGCACGCCCTCGCCGTTAAACTCGGCAGGACGGGTGTACTGCGCGTACTCGAGCAGGCCTCCGTCCTCGGCGGTCGAGAATGATTCGTCAACGTTGCTCATCTCATCTCCCAGAGCACCGGGGATCAGACGCACGACGGCGTCAGCAACGACCATAGCAGGCAGCTCGCCGCCCGTGAGCACATAGTCGCCGATCGACAGACGCTCGTCGGCATAGGCATACGCGCGCTCATCGACACCCTCGTAACGGCTGCACACAAACAGCAGGCGCTCGCTTTGGAGCAGGCGCTCGGCTACATGCTGCGTAAAAGGCTCACCGCAGGGCGTAAAGAACACCACGGTGGGCTTGGGACCCTCAGAGCTGATGGCCTCGATGGCCTCAGCGATGGGCTCGACCTTCATGAGCATGCCCTGCCCGCCGCCGTACGGCTCGTCATCGACGGTACGGTGGCGGTCGTGCGTCCAGTCGCGCAGGTTATACGCCTTAAAATCAAAAAGGCCGGCCTTGCGGGCACGGCCCAAAATCGATGTGGACATGACGGGTTCAAACATCTCGGGAAAGACCGAAAGGGTCTCGATCAGCATGTTGTCCTCCCTACTTGTCCATATCGATCAAGCCGTCCATAACGTGGACGGATATTGCTCCCCGATCGGGAAGATCGAGCACAACTTGCTCGATCACGGGAATCAGCACCTCGCTGTACCGATCACCCTCGACAACCCAAACGTCGTTAGCAGGCGTCGACATAATCTCAACGATCGTTCCGAGCGACCCAAAGCGCTCGTCAACCACCTCGCGACCCATAAGGTCGGTATAGGCAGCGTCAAGCGAATCGAGCTCAAAGTCATCACGGTTCGCCAGAACGAAACAACCCGTGATGCCCTCGGCGGCCGTCAAGTCGTCAATGCCCTCAAACGAAACCAGATCGCCATCGCCCGTATCGGTAACGGATGTAACCGTGCAAAAGCGGTCACGCTTGAGCGCCGGTGGCGTCAGGGCGACACGCATACCCGGCTCCAATACAGAAGGAAGCCCCCGCAGCGGCTGCGCGAGGACCTCCCCCTTCCTTCCATGCGGCTTAACCACACGGGCGATGTTTTTGTACTGGGACCTCAAGGTCCTAGCCCAGAACCTCTACCTCGACGGAAGTGTCGAGGCGAGCGGCCAGTGCACGGGCGAGCGTGCGAATGGCCTTGATGGTACGGCCGCGACGGCCAATGACCTTAGCTACGTCATCCTCGGCGACCGAAACCTCAATAGTTGAGGCATCGTCGCCATCGATAACTTCCAGGCTCACGGAATCCGGGTCGTCGACGATCTGAACAACGAGATATTCGACGAGATCGGCGATGCGATCTGAGAGCATTGCCTCACCCTCGAGCTGTGCAGCGTCAACCTCAGGCACGATTTACTCCTCGGCGCCCTCAGCGGCCTCAGCGGCCTCAGCGGCAGCCTTAGCGGCCTCGGCCTCTTTGGCGAGCTGCTTCTTGGACTTCTTGACGACGGTCTCGGTCTTCTCGCCCTCGTTGGCGGCCTTGACCAGGGCGGCGACAGCGTCGGTGAGCTGAGCGCCCTTGGACTGCCAGTCAGCGATCTTCTCGAGATCGAGGTTGATGGTCTTGGGGGCGGTCATCGGATTGTAGCGGCCAACCTCCTCGATGATACGACCGTCACGCGGGGCGCGGGAATCGGCGACGACGACACGGTAGTACGGACGCTTCTTAGCGCCGTGACGAGCAAGGCGAATCTTGACTGCCAAAGGAAACTCCTCCAACCAAGCAGCTTTAGGCTGCAACTACAAACAAACAGTTGAACATAATACGCCATCGACGCGGGCAGGTGAAGTCCGTGAGACCAACTTCTTCGGTGTAGTCGAAGGCAAATCCATATCTTAGACAAGAATTCGCGATTTGCAAGCACATCCACGCACCCCACATGAGCTGCGCGGTATACTCATGCCATGAAAAGATGCGAACATACATACGGTTATGAGGATACTGCGGGCGTCACGCCGCCGCCCTGGACGGGTCCGGCGGTGGGTCTGATGGATCTCGATGCGTTTTTTGCGAGTGTGGAGATGCTCGATCATCCCGAGTGGCGCGGCAAGCCGCTTATCGTGGGCGGAGACGCCGAATCGCGCGGCGTCGTCTCCACCTGCTCATACGAGGCACGCCGCTTTGGCGTGCACTCCGCCATGCCCTCGGCCGAGGCGCGCCGCCTATGTCCGCAGGCCATTTGGACACACGGGCATTTCGATCGCTACCACGAGGTCAGCGCACAGGTCATGAATATTCTTGCCGACGAGACACCACGCGTTGAGCGCGTGTCCATCGACGAGGCCTTTATCGACATCACGCCGGGCCGCTTTGCGCCCGAGGACCCACTGCTCGTCGTACGACGCATCAGCGATCGCGTGGCGGCACTGGGGGTGACCTGCTCCATCGGCGTCGGTTGCAACAAAACGGTAGCCAAGATTGCAAGCGAGCGAGACAAGCCGTTTGGGCTTACGGTCGTACGCCCGGGAACTGAGCAGCGTTTTCTGGCACCGTTACCTGTTTCTGCCATGAGCGGTATCGGGCGCTCGGCCGAGGAGCGGCTGCGCCGCATGCGGATTTACACGCTGGGCGAGCTGTCGCGCGCACCGGAATCCACACTGTCTGCGATTTTTGGCGTTAACGGCGAGCGCATGCGCCAGCGTGCGTTGGGGCTCGAGGTTTCCGAAGTCACGAGCCTCGATGAAGAGCGTGAGGTCAAGTCGGTAAGCAATGAGCGCACCTTTGCGAAAGATTTGACTGAGCGCGGGGACATCGAAGCGGCGATTGCACTATTGGGCGAATCCGTCGGACGTCGCCTGCGCCGCCAGGGGCTTACCGGCACCACGGTGACGCTCAAACTTAAATACTCGTACGGCAGCGGTCGCTCGGCACAGCGACGACTCCCCCATCCCACCGACGACGAGAACATCTTTGTGGCGGTAGCGATCGAGTTGCTCGACAACATCTGGCAGGAAGGAATGCATGTACGCCTTGCCGGCATAGGCATGAGTGACTTCAATCATCAAGGCGGCATACAGACCGACCTGTTTTGCGAAGTCGACGACCGCGGAGCCCAATCCAGCGACCGCCGTGACCTCTCCGTCGCCATCGACGCAGTCCGAGACAAGTTCGGCGACACCGCCCTATCCTTCGGCCGCCAATCACGCTTCTCCTCCCACTAAGTAGTCAATTTGGGACGGGGCTTTTTTAGCTACTTTAGATTGTCAGGGTAGTACGGGGTAGCTAATTTGAACTGCACCCCAAAACCTGGACGGCTTAAATAAGAACTACGCCGCAAGGGACTGTCTCCGGAACTCCTCCGGGGTCAGTCCCTTCAGTTTAACCTGGCGCCTCCTCGTGTTCCAATGGACCACGAAGTCGTCGAGGTCCGCCTTGAAGGACTCGAAGTCCGGCCACGTCCTTCCGCGGAAGAACTCGTCCTTGATGTGGCCGAACACCTGCTCCGTCGCGCCGTTGTCGATGCAGTTGCCCTTCCGGGACATGCTCTGCACCACGCCGGCCTCCTCCAACCGTCTGCACCAACCGGCCTGCTGGTACTGCCAGCCCATGTCCGAGTGCAGGATCGGCCTGGAGCCCTTGGGCTTCTTGGACACGAGCTGGTCGAGCAGCTCGTACTGCTGAGCCATGTTGGGGTGCAGCGACGTGGACCAGGCGACGATCTCCTTGCTGCCGAAGTCGTAGACCGGCGCGAAGTAGGCCTTGCCCCAGGGCTGTTTGAACTCGGTGACGTCGGTGCCCATCTTTTCCCACGGCCCGTCGGCGGCGAAGTCGCGCCCGATGACGTTCTCGAAGGTCTTTCCGACCTTGCCCCTGTACGAGTTGTACCTGTGGTAGTCGGTCTCGCGGCGGATCCCGCAGCTGATGCCCATCTCGCGCATCATCTTCAGCACGGTCTTGTAGGCTATGCGCACGCCCTGCTCGGCGCGCAGGCACATGGCGATCTGCCTGTGGCCGCACCCGTTGGCCGTGCGCGAGAATATCTCGGCGGCGGCCTCCCAGAGCTCGGGCCTGGTGGGAGCCTTCGGGTGCGACAGCGCGTAGTAGTAGCTCGACCTCGCCAGGCCGGCGCACTCCAGCAGGCACCCCAGCCCGTACCCCTCTTCGCGCAGGGCGCTCACGGCCTCGACCTTCGCCCTGGTCAGAGTCCGTCCCTCTCGACCAGGGCAC